>NZ_MUGT01000152.1 GCF_002217205.1 Flavobacterium branchiophilum NBRC 15030 = ATCC 35035
ACTTCGTATTTCCCACTTCTAAATTCTAACTTCAAAAGGTTAGAAATAGAGGTTTAAATCTAATTTCCTTTTCATTTTTTTTCACTTCGTATTTCCCACTTCTAAATTCTAACTTCAATATGATTAATTTGTAATTCTTTTTTTAAGGTCTTAATTTCAATTTCTTTGAAATGAAAAACACTGGCTGCCAAAGCGGCATCTGCTTTTCCTTCGACAAAGGTATCTATAAAATGTTGTATATTCCCTGCTCCTCCTGAGGCAATAATAGGAACATTTACCAATTGTGAAAGGGTTGCCAAAGCTTCGTTTGCAAATCCATTTTTAGTTCCGTCATGATCCATGGAAGTAAACAAGATTTCTCCCGCACCACGCACTGCTACTTCTTTCGCCCAATCGAAAAGCTTAATTTCTGTCGGCACCTTACCTCCAACTAAATGCACCATCCATTCATCATTAATTTGTTTCGCATCAATGGCAACCACTACGCATTGGCTGCCAAATTTCTGAGCAATATCCGTAATCAATCGTGGATTTTTTACCGCTGAAGAATTGATAGATACTTTATCCGCACCGTTTTGCAGCAATATTTCTACATCTTCTACAGATGCGATTCCACCACCCACAGTAAACGGAATATTGATAGTAGCCGCTACTTTACGAACTAAATCCACCAAAGTTTTACGGCGTTCTTCTGTAGCCGAAATATCTAAGAAAACCAATTCATCTGCTCCTTCATCAGAGTAGATTTTCGCCAATTCGACAGGATCTCCCGCATCTCGTAAGTCAACAAAATTAACCCCTTTGACCGTTCTTCCGTTTTTGATATCCAAACAAGGAATGATTCTTTTTGTCAACATAAATTATAAGTTTGAAATTAGAGGTTAGAGGTTAGAAATCCTGCGATAATAAATAAATTTTATAAAGAACTTCTTTTTCCATCACCTCAATATTATTTTGAATTATTTAATTTATTTTTTGCAGTATTGATTGAAGCTACCATAATTGAAACCAATTCATTCGCTTCTTTCAATAATCTATTTATTTCTATTTTAACCGAATCTTCTTTTAAATCATAAATTTCAAAAAGTAATTCAAGAAAAAAATGACTTTCATCTGCTTCTTCTTCAACAATTTTTAATTTATTAATAAAATCAGCCGTAGATTTTCCTCTTTGTGAAGCTCTATAATTGGCTCCAACAGAACTTGAACAGCGTATCAGCTGATTTACATAAGCATTATATTCTCTAGAATTAGGAAAATGTCGGCATAATTTCCAACAATCTATTGCAAATTTTTTTGTTCTAAATTTTAAATCTTGAGCCATTGTTAATAAATTTTATATTGAACAACAAATTTAGTATTTTTCATATTTTTTAAATAAAATTTGTTATATTATTTTAATCTGAAGCCTCCAACCTCTAACTTCTATCCTCTAACTTCTATCCTCTAACTTCTAACATCTAACTTCTATCCTCTAACTTCCCAAAATATAGTTTTCCAATTGTTTCAACGAGATTCTTCCTTCATAAATCGCTTTGCCAATAATGGTTCCTTCACATCCTAACTCGGCTAATTGCGGCAATTCATCAAAAGTAGAAATTCCTCCAGAAGCAATTAATTTAATTCCTTTGGCTGTTGCCAAAATTTTAGCATACAAATTAAAACTTGGCCCAGCCAACATGCCGTCTTTGGCAATATCCGTGCAAATAACGTACTGAATTCCTTTGCTTTGGTAGTCTTGAATGAATGGCACTAAGTCTTCATTAGAATCTTCTAACCAACCAGATACAGCCACTTTTTCATTGGTGGCATCGGCTCCCAAAATGATTTTATCCGAACCATATTCGGCCATCCATTGTTCAAAAATAGCCCTGTTTTTCACAGCAATACTTCCACCTGTGATTTGGTTCGCCCCCGATTCAAAAGCAATCTTCAAATCAGCATCGGATTTCAAACCACCACCAAAATCTATTTTTAATTTTGTTTGTGTAGCAATTTGTTCTAGAATTTTATAATTCACAATCTTGCTTGACTTAGCGCCATCTAAATCCACCAAATGTAAATACTCAATTCCGTGCGCTTCAAACGATTTGGCTACTTCAAGCGGATTCTCATTATAAATGATTTTAGTGTCATAATCCCCTTTGGACAAACGAACACATTTTCCGTCAATGATATCTATGGCTGGTATAATACGCATAATTATAGCCCCCTAACCCCCAAAAGGGGAATGCCTACTAGGGGTGAGTAGGTTTATTTAATTATTTTAATTTCAAAAAATTCCCTAAAATTTGTTCACCCACATCGCCACTTTTTTCTGGGTGAAATTGGGTGCCGTAAAAATTATCTTTCTGTAAAGCCGAAGTATATTCTACATCGTAATTCGTATTTGCAATAGCTTCGTTACAATTAGGAACATAATAACTATGGACTAAATACATGTATTCGTTATCGTTAATTCCTTCAAACAAAGGCGATTTCAAATTATAAATCTGATTCCACCCCATTTGAGGTACTTTTACATTATTTGAAAATCGGATTACATTCGCATCAAAAATGCCTAAGCCTTCTGTATTTCCTTCTTCGGAGTGTTGACACATCAACTGCATCCCTAAACAGATTCCTAACACGGGTTGTTTCAGTGTTGGAATCAAACTATCCAAACCACTTTCTTTGAGTTTTTGCATGGCATAACTCGCTTCGCCAACTCCAGGAAAAATCACTTTATCCGCTTGTTGAATCTCGTTAGGATTATTAGTTAACACGGCGGTATATCCCAAACGCTCTATAGCAAACAGAATACTTTGAATATTTCCTGCTCCGTAATTGATGATGACGAGCCCCCCAACCCCCGAAGGGGGAGTTGTTGGAATAGAAAATTGATTTTTAGACATTTTATAATTTTTTTTAGGTTCCTACCTCCCCCTTCGGGGGTCGGGGGGCTTATAGCATCCCTTTCGTACTTGGCAAAATCATTTTTTCGGTATCTCGTTTTACAGCTACTTTTATGGCTTTGGCGAAAGCCTTGAAAATAGCTTCAATCTTATGATGTTCGTTTGTTCCTTCTGCTTTGATGTTGATATTCGCTTTGGCACCATCAGAAAACGATTTAAAAAAGTGGTAGAACATCTCTGTTGGCATTTTACCTACCATTTCGCGTTTGAATTCAGTTTCCCAAACCAACCAATTTCTACCTCCAAAATCAATGGCTACTTGCGATAGACAATCGTCCATTGGCAAACAAAAACCGTAGCGTTCAATGCCTAATTTGTTTCCTAATGCTTTCGCAAAAACTTCTCCCAACGCAATCGCAGTATCTTCAATCGTGTGGTGTTCATCCACCTCTAAATCGCCTTTTACGGTAATTTCTAAATCCATTTGTCCGTGACGTGCAATTTGGTCTAGCATGTGATCAAAAAAAGCAATACCGGTGTCGATTTTACTTTTTCCAGTTCCATCTAAATTCAGATTGATAAAAATATCTGTTTCGTGTGTTTTTCTTTCAATAGTAGCAGAACGGGCTTCTAGTTTTAAAAACTCATAGATGGTTTTCCAATCCGTAGTTTGTAATGCAATAACCTCGCTAAAATCTTCATTTTCTTTGATTTCGTCACTTCCTAAACCTTCTTGTTGTTTTAGGAAAATGGCTTTTGCTCCTAAATTTTTTGCCAAGGCAACATCCGTAATTCGGTCGCCCAATACAAATGAATTGGCTAAATCATAGTTAGGATTGTCAATATATTTAGTCAACATTCCCGTACGAGGTTTGCGAGTTGGGGCATTATCTGCTGGAAACGAACGGTCTATGAAAATATCATCAAATAAAACGCCTTCGTTTTCAAACGCTCTTAAAATAAAATTTTGCGTAGGCCAAAACGTATCTTCTGGAAAACTATCCGTTCCCAATCCGTCTTGGTTGGTTACCATTGCCAATTCATAATCCAATTCGTTGGCAATTTTAGCCAAATACTGAAAGGCTTTTGGGTAAAATTCTAATTTATCTAAACTGTCTAATTGATAACCAACAGGTTCAATTACGATTGTTCCATCACGATCTATAAATAATACTTTTTTCATGTTTTATTGTAATTATAATATCAAGAAATTACTTCTTAATCATTCATTCCTTTTCCACGTTTAATTTGATCTATCCATTTTTCTACTCGAGCAGTTTTGGTTTTGGATTGCTTGGGTTCGGTAAAATGAAGCAAATAGCCTTTTTGTCTTCCGGGTGTTAGTCCCTCAAAAGCTGTTTTTAGTTCTTCATCATTATCTAAAAAATATTGAAATTCTTCAGGAATTGCAATAGCCACAGCTTCTTTATAAGGCACTTTTGCTCCTGATTTTTCTACCTCAATTGCCTCAAAAATATAAGTTTTTATTAGGTCTTTTAAATCTACAATTTGCTCTGTATTAGTAAATTGTATTTGTCTTGTAGCCTGCATATTCTCCGTTTGGGCTATCAAAACCTTTTGACTGTCCTCTAACAAAACGCCTTTAAAAAAACTTATCGCACAAAAAGCTTTTGTAGTGCCTATCATTACTATGTTTTTCTTCTGAAACGTATAACAAGGGTGGCTCCATTTTAACTCTTCGACCAAACCACATTCTAAAATAATGTTTCTCAACAATTGTAATTCTTTTTCCCAAGTTCGTACTCGGCACAAAGGCGTCGCCATTTTGGAACAGCGTCCACAACCTTCTTCAAAATAGGTTTCTACATTAACAATCATAGTTTTCTACAATTTAATTCAAACTTTTTAAAGCGGTCATCAATTTCTTATTTTCCTCTTCCGTTCCAATTGTCAAACGCAAAGTGTTTTCACATAGCGGTTGGGTTGTTCTATTTCGAATCACAATTCCTTTGGCAATTAATTCATCATAACGTTGGTTCGCATTATCGACTTTAATTAAGATAAAATTGGCCTCAGTTGGATATATTTTTGAAACAAAATTTACTTCATTTAATACTTTAAGTAACTGCTCTCTTTGTGCTATTATAGAACTGATTTCTTCTTTTATTTGAGCTGGATTAGCCAAACGTTCCAAAGCTCTTTTTTGTGTCAATTCGTTAACGTTGTAGGGTGGTTTTATTTTATTCAAAACCCCAATAATTGCTGCCGAAGCGTAACAAATTCCCAATCGGATTCCTGCTAAGCCGTATGCTTTAGACAAGGTTTGGGTAATAATCAAATTCGGGTAATCATCAATTTTTTGAATCCAAGACGCTTTGTCTGAAAAGTCAATATAAGCTTCGTCAATCACTACTAATCCATTAAAATTTTCCAATAAATAGTGAACACTTTCTTCAGAAAAAGAATTCCCTGTTGGATTGTTGGGCGAACAAAGGAAAATCATTTTGGTATTTTCGTCCACCGCTTTAATAATCGATTCCAATTGCGGCTGAAAATCTTCCGAAAGTAAAATTTCTCTGTTTTCAATCGCATTTAGATTGGCCAAAACACCATACATTCCGTAGGTTGGCGGTAACGTAATCACATTGTCTATTTTCGGTTCGCAAAAAGCTCGGAACAATAAATCCAAGACTTCATCGCTTCCATTTCCTAAAAGGATTTGATTTTTATCCACGCCATTTTGTTGGGCCAAAACCGATTTAACTGTCGCTTGTTGTGGGTCTGGATAGCGATTCACTCCATTTTCAAATGGATTTTCATTGGCATCCAAAAAAATCATGTCCGCCGTGTCAAAATCTTCAAACTCATCACGAGCCGATGAATAGGGTTTCATGGCTTTGACGTTTTCTCGAACTAATTTTTGTATATCAAAATTACTCATCTTATTATTTTGTATTCCTGCAAGGTTTCATAAAACCTTGTAGGTTTGATTTAAATTGTTTCATTTTTATTTTTTTATCTTATACCTACAAGGTTTTAAAAACCTTGCAGGATTAGGCTAAACTTACAAAGTTTTTTTACATGATAAAAGGCGTAATGTAACCGCATTTTTGTGCGCTTGTAATCCTTCTTTCTCTGCCATAATTTCAATGGCATTTCCAATTTTTTGAATTCCAGTTTCTGAAATTTTCTGAAAAGTCATCGATTTCATAAAACTATCCAAATTTACCCCGCTATAATTCTTGGCATAACCATTCGTTGGTAAGGTATGATTTGTCCCTGAAGCATAATCACCCGCACTTTCGGGCGTATAATTGCCAATAAAAACCGAACCCGCATTTTCAATATGATTCACATAAAAATCATTGTTTTCAGTACAAACTATAAAGTGTTCTGGGCCGTATTCATTAATTAAATCAAGGGCAATTGCTGCGTTTTCAACAAAAATCAATTTAGAATTGGCTATGGCTTTTTCTGCAATTTCCTTTCTTGGCAAAACTGCTAATTGCGATTGTACTTCTTGCTCTACTGCGTCTATCATTTTCTTAGAAGTTGAAACTAAAATTACCTGACTGTCTGTTCCATGTTCGGCTTGACTTAATAAATCAGACGCTACAAAAGCAGGTACAGCACTATCATCGGCTACGACTAACAATTCCGATGGGCCAGCTGGCATATCGATGGCAACACCAAATTGAGTTGCCAATTGTTTGGCAACTGTCACATATTGATTGCCAGGACCAAAAATTTTATACACTTTTGGAATAGTTTTCGTGCCAAAAGTCAAACCTGCAATCGCTTGAATGCCGCCTACTTTTATTATTTTGGTTACACCACATAAATTCGCAGCATACAAAATAGCAGGGTTTAAGTTGCCAGTTGCATCGGGTGGTGAACATAAAACTACTTCTTTGCAACCAGCAATTGCAGCAGGAATAGCGAGCATCAAAACCGTTGAAAACAAAGGTGCTGTTCCGCCAGGAATGTACAATCCTATTTTTTGAATAGGTCGTTTTTCTTGCCAACATTGAACTCCTTCAGTAGTTTCGACACTAACACGATTGGTTTTTTGAGCTGCATGAAATTTTTCTATATTTGATTTGGCTAATTGAATGGCTTCTTTCAACTCGTCAGATACCACAGCAATGGCTTGTTCTATTTCGGCATTGGTAACCAAATTATTTTCCAAAGCAATTCCGTCAAATTGAGCCGTATATTGTTGTACCGCTTCATCCCCTTTGGATTGTACTGCAGCGAAAATTTCTTTTACTGTTGCTTCAATATCGTCCACAGTTTTAGTAGGTCTTTCTAATAAAGAAGCCCAATTTTCCTGTTTTGGATTGTATATTTTGTTCATTAATTTTTATTTAAAGATTGAAAAATATAAAAATTTAAAGATTCAAAGATTATTCAACTATTATTCTATCATTATTTGTTGTAGGTTGTGAGATTACCAAAAAATGGAGTACTTCCTCGCTTTCATTTGCAATATAATGTTTTGAAGTTTCAATTTCTATAATTTTCTGCATTATTATTTTTTCTCTATTTTAATACGTGCCGTGTTCAATTGCTACTCCTGCAAGGTCTTTTTTTGACCTTGTAGGTGTTAAAACTATCTATATCGATTCCAACCAGATATTGAAAACCTCAAAGTCTTACATTTGTTTACATCTATACCTACAAGGTTTTGAAAACCTTGCAGGATTAAAATTTTAAAATCAGTGTTATATTAATCCAACTCCGTTTTTTTGTCATTCCCCCTTCTGGGGTTAGGGGGCCTATAACACCATTTTTTCAATTGGGCAAACCAAAATACCTTCTGCTCCCGCTGCTTTTAACTCGTCGATTACTTCCCAAAAACGGTCTTCTTCAATAACAGTGTGTACACTGGACCAACCTGCTTCTGCCAATGGCATCACCGTTGGACTTTTTAAAACGGGTAAAATGGAACTTATTTCTTTTATTTTATCGTTCGGTACATTCATCAAAATGTATTTAGACTTTCTAGCTCTCAAAACCGATTGGATTCGGAATTGTAATTTGTCTAAAATTACTTTGTTTTCAGGAGTCATTTTTGGGGAAACCGCCAAAACTGCCTCACTTTTAAAAATCACTTCAACTTCCTTTAAATTGTTTTTAAACAAAGTACTTCCGCTAGAAACAATATCCACAATAGCATCCGCCAAACCAATGTTAGGTGCAATTTCTACCGAACCTGAAATTTGGTGCAAATCAACGGTTACATTTTTAGAATTGAAGAAATCCAAAACAGTAATGGGATAGGAAGTGGCAATTCGCAAGCCGTCTAAATCCTTAACCGAAGTATAGTTGAAACTTTTAGGTACAGCAACCGAAACTTTACATTTTGAAAATCCCAATTTCTCTGCGACTACAATGTTTTTCCCTTTTTCGACTAAAAGATTATCGCCCACAATAGCCACATCAACCACTCCGTCAATCAAATATTGAGGGATATCGGAATTTCTAAGGTATAAAACTTCTAATGGAAAATTAGATGCGGTGGCTTTTAGTTGGTCATTTCCGTTGTTGATAGAAATGCCGCAGTCTTTAAGGATTTGGATGCTGTCTTCGTTGAGGCGTCCTGATTTTTGAATGGCAATTTTTAAAGTACTCATTGTTTACATTGATTGGATTTGAGTACAACTATAACTCGTTTTTTTTAATAAAAAACCCGCTTGATGTACTCAAACGGGTTTTAAATTATTGTATAATTATACACATCACATTAACACATCGCTTGAGAGCCATATTGTAAATGATGATGATGCAAATTATTTGTTGTCATTGTTGTTGTTGTTTTCGTCAATTGTTTTGCAAATGTATTGAATAAAATTTAATAAACAAGTTAAAAACGACATTTTTTTTAAATTATTTTCAATAAAAATAGCGAAAACGATATAGAATAATATATTAATTTAAAAATCATTGCATTTTTATGAATTCAATAAAAAAAAATGAAAAAAAAATAAAAATTGATAATCGATTGTTGATGGTTTGAAAGGAGTATGTTTTAATTTTGATTTTTTGCATGAGGGATTGAGCAAGGTGCCATGCACTCGTGAAAGCCCGACGGCTCAAAAGAAAAGGGCCTTATCGACAGTATTGCTGATGAGGCCCTTTTTTTTTGAGGCGGCATGCCCTAATGTACTCAATAACGCTCTTGAAACACTTTTTGATGGTGTTTTTGATGTCCGATGGTAATAAATCCGATAGCCCTAACACTGATTTTGTTGTTGGAAGCTGTACCCTCACTGAGTAATTGGTCTTGACTAAAACTTTTGAACAACAGCAAAGTAGCTTGTCTGACGGCTGCAAACTCAGATAATAAATCTTGTACACTTCTCAAATTTGCATCGGAATATGCTACAAAATCATTTTCCTCAAAACCAGGCAAAGGGGTTTTATCGTTGCGAGAAAAACGAAGTGCTCTGTATGCAAAAATACGCTCAGTATCAATAATATGTTGAATAATTTCTTTAATTGTCCATTTGCCTTCGGCATAGCGGTAATCGAATTTTTCTAAAGGAACGTTTTGAACAAATTTTATAAAATCATGTCCGCTTATTTCGAGTTCTTCTAGCAAACTGACATTGTCGAGGGCATTGATGTAGGTTTGAAAAAAGCCTGCATATTCTTTGATGGGCAATTGATCGAGTTTCATAATTTTAGGAAATTTATTATTAATATTTTATATTATTGATGCTAAGCAGAGTTTCTACTTGCATTGGTATTGCCAAATAAAGAACGAGTTACAATTTTTTCATATATTTGAATCAATTCAAGATTTGGATGGGTTTCTGCAGATAACTCTTTGATTTTCAGCAAAGCATATTGTTGAATGGTTAATAAAGGCATCACTATTTTTTCTCTCATTTCGATAGATGCTTTACCGTCTGGATAATTTTCCATGAGTGATTGGTGATTGGCAATTTTGAGTAGCAGTCGTTTGGTTTCTAAAAATTCGTTGTAAATAATTTGCCAAAAATCGCCAAAAACGGGGTCATTTTTCATATATTCAGTAAGAGGGAAAAAAGATTTGGCAAGAGCCATCATACTATTCTCCAAAAGTGTTTTAAAAAACAAAGAATTATCATACAAATTTTGGACTTCACTCCAACGATTTTCGTCTTCAAAAAATTTGAGGGCTGCCCCTACTCCAAAAAATCCAGGAACGTTTTGTTTGAGTTGGCTCCAAGATCCAACAAAAGGAATGGCTCTTAAATCGGCAAAATCCAAATTTTCTGATTTGCTTCTTTTAGAAGGTCTGCTACCAATATTGGTTTTGGCATAATATTTTAGGGTACTCATTTTTTCCAAATAAGGGATAAATTGAGGGTGGTTTTTGAAATTGGTATATTTTTCGTAACCTTTTTGAGCCAATTCGTCCAAAATATTTTTATCTTTTTCAGACAAAATATTGTCTTCTTTATTAAAAACCTGATTTGCAACACCGGCACTTAATAAATTTTCGAGGTTGTATCGGCAAGAATCTAAAATACCAAAATTGGAACTAATAGTTTGACCTTGAACAGTAACTTGAATTTCTTGGTTTTCGATGTTGGGGCCTAACGAGGCATAAAACTTGTGAGTTTTGCCACCACCACGGGCAGGAGGGCCACCACGACCATCAAAAAAGATGACTTTGATGTTGTATTTTCTAGAAATTGCCGATATGGTTTCTTTGGCTTTATAGATACTCCAATTGGCCATGAGGTAGCCACCATCTTTTGTTCCGTCTGAAAAACCGAGCATAACAGTTTGCTTGTTGCCTCTATTTTTGAGGTGTTCAGCATAGGCTTTATTGGTGTATAATTGTTCCATAATTTTGTCGGCATTTTGCAAGTCGTCTATCGCTTCAAAAAGTGGCACAATATCTACGGTAGGATTTTGCCAGCCGCACAAACGGAACATGGCAAAAACTTCCATCACATTGAGGGCACTTTCATTGTTGCTAATGATGTATCGATTGGCACCAAATTCGCCATTTTTGTCTTGAATTTGTTTGATTGCATAAATGGATTCGATAGTAGATTGTACAATTTTATTATCTGAAAAATGAATATCTGTTTTGGCTTGTACCCTACCTAGTATATCTAATTTTTCGTTTTCGGACAATTCAAAATAATTTTTTGGGAAAATATTTTGAACAGATAAACGGTAATAATCGACTAAATTTTTGAAAACTTCGTTGTGAATTTTGCTGTTTTGACGAATATCTAAAGTAGCAAAATGAAATCCGAACAAATTTACTTTAATTAAAAGCGCTTCAAGTTCGTCCAAATAAAGCGATTGATGTTCGGAAATAATAATGTTTTTGATGAGATTTAATTGGGTTAGAAATTCATCTAAAGTAATAAAAATATCGCCTTTAGAATAAAAGACAGAACGATAAAGTTTTTCTTCAATATCGGACATCAAAGTCTCTATGTTATAGAAAGTTAGCTTTCGTTTGAGTTTTCTAATTTCGAGGTAATAACACTTTAAGATAGAAGTTCTTAATCGATCTGCTACTTTAAGTGTAATTTCGGTAGTTACAAACGGGTTTCCATCTCTATCGCCACCTGGCCAAAAGCCTAATTTGATTAATTTATTTTGAATAGATTGGCCTTCAAAAATATTTTTTTGCAAATAATGAACCATTTCGCCCGAGGTTTCATAAAAAACATTTTCGAGATACCAAATTAAACTTACGGCTTCGTCAAAAGGGGTTGGTTTTTCTTTTTTAATAAAAGGTGTTTTGCCCAATTGTGCCAAAAGTTGTTTGATGTATAGTAAATCGTTGGCTCTAATGGCATCGGTCAAATCGTTGATGATACCTAAAACAGATCCTGGATAAAATTGCGTGGGGTGCGCTGTTAAGACAGTTCTAACGCTAAAATTTTCAAGAAAATCAATTAACTCCGTTTGTTTGTTTTTTACATCGGCTTTTTCTTTGATATCCCTTAAAGAGCCCCTTCCTTCCATATTGTTTACAACAGGAAAAGCGGCATCTTCAATAGCATCAAACAAAACAATTTGTCTTTCGATGTATTGAATAAATCTAAACATCAATTCGATGCGTTGGGCTTCGTTGTTGAGGTCTAAATACTTGGCAGCAAAAGTTTCTACAATTTCAACGGGTGTTTGATGATTTTTGAAACCATTTTCGCAAATATCTGAAAATAAGGGTAATAATGCCCCTGTATTGTTGATAGAATCAAAAGGCAAGGTAATAAACACACTATTATAAATGTGGTATTTAGACAATACACCTTGATTGAAACGTTCGATTTTGGGTAATGTGTACATGAGTTGTTTTTATTGTTGTTTAGTTGTGGATAAAAATAATAAAAAAACCTCAAGTAGCAGCTTGAGGTTTGAATAATTTACAAAATATATAAAAAAAGTTAAATATCTTTGAAAATAGTGTGCATCAAACGTTTTTTGTCGTTGATGCTTTCCTCAAGAGAAATCATGGTTTCGGTTCTGTAAACGCCTTCTATGGCATCGACCATAAAAATTACATCCTTGGCATGTTTGGTATCTTTGGCTCTAATTTTACAAAAAATATTGAATTTACCAGTAGTGATGTGAGCAACCGTTACAAAAGGAATTTCGCTAATACGTTCCAAAACAAATTTGGTTTGTGAGGTATTATTAAGAAAAACACCTACATAAGCAATAAAAGAATAGCCTAATTTTTCGTAGTCTAAAGTCAAAGAAGACCCCATTACTATACCAGCATCTTCCATTTTTTTGACACGAACGTGAACAGTACCTGCCGAAATTAGTAATTTTTTGGCAATGTCTGTAAATGGAACACGTGTATTATCAATCAACATATCTAAAATTTGATGATCTACTTCATCTAAACGGAATTTACTCATAATAACTGATTTTATATTATTTAATTTATTAATTTAAAAAAATGAAATCATAACTCCTCGATTAGAACTCCATTTTTAACTTCGATTTTATTACCAATAGTAAAGGTAGCAGGATTATCTATAATAGGACAATTTCCAAATTGGTCTTTGTATAATTGATGTTGAGCATCGACTTCAATATGACCAAAAATGCCTTCTAAATCGTCAATCCGAACTATGTAAGAATTAAAAAAGAGCTTGTTATCTATTAATTCTTCCTTGTACTGCGATGCAAAATTCGTAATTTTTTCGATACAATCATAATTTATTTTAACTTTTTTACAAACAAAATCATAAAAACACACGTTATTTTGAGGAATATTCAAATAATCATCAATATTATTAGCAACTAAATCGTTTTCGCTAATACAAATAAAACTCGAAATCAGTGCAATAAATATCATTTTACGGGTTACTTCTCTTTCATAATCATTAGGAAAATGTCCAGCTTCAAATAAAATTGTAGGAATACCAAGCTCTTGAAAGCAATCGCCAACACAATTATTGTTAAATGAATCGTCAAAACGGCCCACCTGACCTGGAATTATTTTTTGAAGGGTTACATTCATGGCATTTATAACCCCAACGGCTCTTAATCGGGTACTATTATAGTCGCAAGAAGGATTGTATGCAGGAGCCAAAAATGAAACAGTAGCTGGCTTTCCCGTTATACCTACTCCAAAAATAGTGCGTTGATCATGCAAATTATAACAAAAATGGGGTTTATAATCATCAAAAATGGTTCTTAGCAGTTGACTTTCGGGCTGTGAAAGGTTTTGAAAATCACGATTTAAGTCAATTTGATTGGCATTGACACGGGTATATGCCAACGCCCCATCTGGATTGAGCATGGGAATACAGCAAAAAGTAAAGTCTTGTAACCATTGTTGGACTAATGGTATATCAGATTGCAACATTTGCAAAAAATCAATCAAACCTTTTGTAGTAGTACTTTCGTTTCCGTGCATTTGAGACCAAAGTAAAATTTTAGTTGGGCCAAAGCCCATTTTATATTGGTAAATTGGTTTGTTTTGAACAGAATAACCAATAATACTTAACTGGTTTTGAGTGTTTAAAGCATGTAAAATAGGCTCAATATCGGACAACGTAATGTAACGTCCAGAAATGTTTTGAGCTTTAAAGTCGAGGTGTAGTTGATCCCAATTCATAAGTTGTATTTTAATTTTACAAATGTAAATATCTTTAAGTTTACATTTGTAAATATTTAAAAACAATCTAATTGTTACATTTGTAAACTATATAAAATATCAAAATCACTAATTGTACAAGTAGGTTATAAAAAAATGTAACAAATGTTAATAAGTTGTTGTAAAACTAAATAAAACACTCATTTTCAGTACATTAAAACACATTATTTAAAGTAAAATTAAGGTTGTTTAGTGTATGAATTTACAATTTACAACTGTAAATTTGGTAGTTTCAATTAAAATGATTACATTTGTAAAATGAACGATTTAAAACAAGTTTACAATGTTAAACATAGACGAGTTTACAAAAAGATTAGAAAAAATATTTGATTATTATAGTATATCAGCCTCAGGATTTGCAGATAAAATTGGTGTACAACGCTCAAGTTTATCGCATTTGTTATCTGGTAGAAACAAGCCCAGTTTAGAATTTATCCTAAAAATAGTAGATGTTTTTCCTGAAGTGGATTTGTATTGGATATTAAATGGAAAAGGAACATTTCCAAAAACCATTACCCCTCCGCCCCCACCGGTTGAAAAAAAATCTATACCACAAACCACGCCAAAGGTTATTCAAGAAACCTTGTTTGATACAACCACCGATTATCCAACAATCGAACCAACCCCAATCAAAAATCCCGTATTTGAAAAAAAACAAGATTCAATTTCAAATACGGCAACTATGGAAGGGTCTCTTGAAATAGAAAAAATTGTATTTTTTTATAAGAATGGCACATTCAAAACCTATCAACCGCAATAAAACAATAAAGAATGATACACCTATATATAGGTTTAAAGTTGTGAAATAAATAGGTCGAAAATAAAAAGTGTACAAAATCAATTATAATTAGGATAAAAAATTTGTAACTATCTAAAAAAGAATTATCTTTGCAGACCATTTTGCGATTAGAGTTTCAATTTGGTAATCAACACATTATGTAAAACACTTTTGATTTTACTTTCGCATTAAGAAACTCGGCTAAAATTCAAAATACAAATTTATTATCAGCATGTCTGAACAAGTACCAACACAAGAATCGTTTTTAGAAAATTTTAACTGGCACAATTTTGAAGAAGGAATTGATGCAATTGATCAAAAAAATTTAGAAGAATTTGAAGCATTAGTGTCTAAAACATTTATTGCAACAGATTTAGAAGAAGTTGTAGAAGGAGTTGTTGTTAGAATTACCGATAGAGACGTAATTGTTGACATTAACGCAAAATCAGAAGGAGTAATATCTTTAAATGAATTTCGTTACAATCCAAATTTAAAAGTAGGAGACAAAGTAGAAGTATTAATTGATATTCGTGAGGATAAAACAGGACAATTAGTATTATCTCACAAAAAAGCAAGAGCTACCAAATCATGGGAGCGTGTTATCAATGCCAATGAAACAGGAGAAATTGTTAATGGTTTTGTAAAATGCAGAACAAAAGGCGGTATGATTGTAGATGTTTTTGGTATAGAAGCATTTTTACCAGGATCGCAAATTGATGTGAAACCAATCCGTGATTATGATGTTTATGTAAACAAAATGATGGAATTCAAAGTTGTAAAAATCAACCACGAATTTAAAAACGTAGTAGTTTCTCACAAAGCATTGATAGAAGCTGATATTGAAGTTCAGAAAAAAGAAATCATTGGTCAATTAGAAAAAGGTCAAGTATTGGAAGGTGTGGTTAAAAACATTACATCTTATGGAGTATTTATAGATCTTGGAGGCGTTGATGGATTGATTCATATTACAGATTTGTCTTGGTCTAGAATTAATCATCCAAGTGAAGTATTAGAATTAGATCAAAAACTAAACGTTGTAATCCTTGATTTTGATGATGAAAAAACAAGAATTCAATTAGGATTAAAACAATTGAACGCTCATCCATGGGATGCTTTGAGTGCCGATTTGAAAATTGGAGACAAAGTTTCAGGAAAAGTAGTAGTAATTGCAGATTATGGAGCATTCATTGAAGTAGCTGAAGGTGTAGAAGGATTGATTCACGTATCTGAAATGTCTTGGTCGACACACTTAAGATCTGCACAAGATTTTGTAAAAGTTGGCGATGTAGTTGAAGCAGTTGTATTAACTTTAGATAGAGAAGATCGTAAAATGTCTTTGGGTATCAAACAATTGACTCAAGATCCATGGACAGATATTACGGCCAAATATCCTGTAGGTTCTAAACATTTAGGAACTGTAAGAAACTTTACAAATTTTGGTGTATTTGTTGAATTAGAAGAAGGTATTGATGGATTAATTTACATTTCTGATTTATCTTGGACTAAAAAAATCAAACATCCATCAGAATTTATTGCAGTAGGTGAAAAATTAGATGTTGTTGTTCTTGAATTAGATGTTGAAGGACGTAAATTATCTTTAGGTCACAAACAAACTACTTCAAATCCATGGGATCAATACGAAGATTCATTTGCAGTTGGAAGTATCCATAGCGGAGAAATTTCTGAAATTGTGGACAAAGGAGCAACAGTTGAATTTGGTGATGATATTGTAGCATTTATTCCTACACGTCATTTAGAAAAAGAAGACGGTAAAAAATTGAAAAAAGGAGATACTGCCGATTTCAAAGTTATCGAATTTAATAAAGAATTCAAAAGAGTTGTAGCATCACACACTGCTATTTTCCGTGAAGAGGAAGAGAAAAATGTGAAAGCTGTTCAAGAAGCAGTTTCAAATAATACCAATGCTCCTGCTGCTACACTAGGAGATAACAACGACATTCTTGCTGGTTTGAAAGCAAAAATGGAGAAAAACGAGAAAAAATAATTTTTTTAAATAAAATTATACCTCAAAAACTGCCCAAATATTGGGCAGTTTTTTTTGTTTTAAAATATTAATAATAGTTTTTTACTATTATTAATATTAAATCAATAAATAAAAACAATGTTATTTTTATAAAAAAAACAGATTAGAGAAAAAATATCTAAATTAAAATAAATAAAGTTTGATGAATTATAATTCATTTTGAACCTAATATTTTTCAAATATGTAATAGTTTCAATAAGTTTCTAAAAATGTATTACTAAAAAATATACTATAAAATAGACAATCCTATACAAAGCAATATAGTATAAACATAAAAAAATACAATAATAATTGTTTTACGACATGGAACTTGCCATGATTGTTTATAACGTTACAATGATATAAAATATGTAAATAAAAATTCGTTGAATACCAAATAGTAATACACATTTATTTTAAATTAAAAAAAAAATTAAAAAAAAATTTTTTGTCCCAACCTTTTTACTATTTTTAACATCTTAAATTATAGTACCAATAGGTTTGTCTAGTATGAAATCAATGTACTAATGATTTATAATATCAACTTAATTATACAAAAACATGAAAAATATTAGAATTATTATTGTTTTATTATTTGTCAATTTTTCATTTAGTCAAAGTCCAAAAGTAACCATTAAATCTGGAGACACACTAAAGGTAAAGATGAATAAAATGATTACAAATGTAAAAATAGTAGGAAATATTGCCTATACTACTACTGAAATGCACTTTGTAAATACCAGTAACAGACAAATGGAAGCAGCGTTAGTTTTTCCATTACCCGAAGGCGTTACTGTGTCGAGATATGCAATAGATATAAATGGCAAGTTAAGAGAATCGGTTCCTGTAAATAAAAATAAAGGCAAACAAGTGTTTGAAGCCATAGAACACCGTCGAGTAGATCCTGGATTGTTGGAAAAAGTAGATGGAAACAACTTTAAGACCAGAATTTACCCTATTTTACCAAATACTGAAAGAATTGTTGTAATAGGATACGAACAAGCTTTGCTGCAAACAGAAGGAAATCAACTAGATTATCACATATTAAGTACATTTTCAAATGCATTGGATCGTTTTGAAATCAATATAGATATTTTAAATCCAAGTAAAAAACCAGAAATTCATCAAGAAAGTTCAGAAAATAATATAGTACTTACTGAAAATTCATTTACAAATAGCTATCAAACCAAAATAATAAAAGAAAACTATAAACCAAATGAAAATATCAATATAAAAATACCTATTAATAAAGACATACCCAACGTATATTGTCAAAATAAGAATGAGCAAGTATATTTTTATGGGAATATATTTTTAAATAAACAAAAAATAACAAGAAAAAAACCAAATACTATTGCTCTAATTTGGGATAATTCATTAAGTTGCAAAAACCGAGATTTGAACAAAGAATTTGCATTATTGGATGCTTATTTCAAAAATTTGAATCAAGTACGTGTTCAATTGTATTATTTGAATTATAAATTTCAAAAAAATGAATCATTTGAAATAACTAACGGAAATTGGGAGGCCCTAAAAAGTACTTTAAAAACTGCAATTTATGATGGAGGTACCCGTTTTTCTGAAATACAATGGGGTACTGAAGACGAAATTTTATTTTTTACAGATGGATTATCTAGTTTAAGTAGTTCCGATTTGCCAAAAACCAATAAACCATTATACACGATTTCGAGTTTGGCATCATCAGATTTTGCTTATATGAATTACCAATCATTGGTAAACAAAGGAGCATTTATCAATTTGAATCAAATCAATACCAACGAAGCTATTGAAGAATTAACATACCAAAAATTAAAATTTTTAGGTATTAAGGAAAATAATTTTATTACAGAATTATACCCTATTGCTGGTGTAAATGTATCAAATAATTTCAATTTTAGTGGCATTTCGTTAAAAAAACAACAAGAATTGACATTACTTTTTGGTTATCAAAATGAAATTGTACTAGAAAAAACAATTGTACTAGATGCTGAAAAAGCCGCCACACAGGATATTGACATCGAAAAATTATGGGTTCAAAATAAAATCAGTAGTTTAGACTTACAATACGATAAAAATGAAGAAGCAATTGAGATTTTAGGTAAGAAATATGGTATAATAACAAGAAATACATCGTTGATCGTATTAGAAACTGTAGAAGATTACATACGATACGATATTGTACCACCAGTAGAGTTAAAAGCTGCTTATGACCAAATAGCCAAACAAAATAAAGAAGCCATGTTAGCCCAACAGAAAAATAATTGGATTAATATTGCACAATATAATAAAGAATTAGATGACTGGTGGAATAAAAACTTAAAATTTGTTAGCACAAAAGTACCAAAAAATAAAAAAGATAATAAAGAAGTTGTTGTTGGCTATGGATATAGTAGAACAAATGCAGGTGAAACTATAAAAGGTGACGCTGATGCTCCGACTGTAACAGAAGCTCCTAGTTTAGCAAATAATATAACAACATCAAAAAGTGAACTACAAGAAGTAGTAGTAAGTTCATCAAATGATAAAGACGGAATTGCCGATGAAATAACCAGTGAAGCAACAAATAAAAGTAAAGAAGTAGCTGTAATAGCTCCAAATGCTATGTCCAACACAACAAAAAAACCTAAAACTAAGGTTACTTCTTGGAGCCCTGATCGGGTGTATTTGAAAGTTTTAGAACAAACACCAGCCGAAAATAAATATGCAGTGTATTTAGAATTAAAAGAAGATCAAGAAAATAATCCAAACTATTATTTTGATGTAGCACAATATTTTTATCGTCTTGGACAAAGAGATAAAGCATTACAAATACTAAGTAATATTGCAGATTTAGGATTAGAAAATCACCAATTATACAAGACTTTAACTTATGTTTTTAGACAATGGAAATCATTTGACGATGCTGTGTTTACTGCGAGTACCGTTGCAAAATGGCGAACTATAGAGCCACAAGCCCATCGAGATTTAGCGATGGCACTGGAAGACAACAAGCAAATTCAAGCTGCATTTGATGAATTAATTAAAGCATTAAAAACCAATTATTTACAAGAAATGAGTGGTCAATATGAAGGTATTGAAGATATAATATTGATGGATTTGAACCGATTATCAGCCGAAAATCCTAGTTTGAACACCAATCAAATTAGTAAAAGATATTTGAACAGTAAACCTATTGACATACGAATTATATTAAATTGGAACATGATGGACACCGATATTGATTTGCACATCATAGAGCCAACAGGCGAAGAATGTTATTATGCCCACAAAGAGACCGCTTTAGGAGCAAGATTTAGTAAAGATTTCACACAAGGTTATGGACCTGAACAATATTTACTTAGAAACGCTGTAAAAGGTAAATACCAAATAAAAACGAACTATTTTGGAGAATCTAGCCTTACAGAAAATGGCCCTTCAACGGTAATGGTAGAAATATATACTAGTAAAAATGGTAAAACCGAAAAGAAAATTCATACTATTCAACTAGGTAAAGTGAAAGAAAATCATAATTTAGCCGAAATAAATTTTTAAAACTTGAACAAAAAAAGCCCTTTATGAGGGCTTTTTTTATTTGATAAATTGTAGTAAAATTGTAGCAGGATGCACCGCTTTTCTGTTAGTACCATCAAAAATTTGATGGCGACAACTTGTTCCAGCAGCCACAATGATAGTATCTTGGTTGGTATTTCTAACTTTACTAAATATAGACTCCTCCCCTATTTTCATGCTTATCGAATAGTGTTCTTTCTCATAACCAAATGAACCAGCCATTCCACAACATCCTGAATTATAAATAGTTACATTTGTATTTTGAGGCACATTTAACATGGCAAATGTAGCTTGAATGGTACTCAAAGATTTTTGATGACAATGTCCATGAATTTTAATATTTTTAAATTCATCGGTAAAGTCATTGGAAGTAATTCTTTTATTTTCAATTTCTTGTTTAAAAAATTCTTCAATAGTAAATACATTTTTACTCACATTTTCTGCCTCTTTTTTATTATCTGCCAGTCTAATATACTCATCTCTAAATGATAAAATAGCAGAGGGTTCTATCCCAATCAAAGGGGTATCGTTTGAAATTACTTCCTTGAAAATAGCAATATTGGCATTGGCTATTTTTTTGGCTTGTTCTAAAAAACCTTTAGATATCATTGCTCTTCCACTTTCTTCATGATCCAAAATGATGACTTGATATTGTAATGCAGTTAATAAATTATACACATCAATACCTACATTTACATCATAAAAATTAGTAAATTCATCACAAAATAAATATACTTTTTTCTCAAAATTACTATTATTTCTATTTTTTTGATACCAAGTTCTAAATGTTTGTGGTGCCAATTGGGGTACTTGCCGTTCCGGTGCAATACCTAACTGTTTTTTTACAAAATTAGTATTTTGAATCCAATTGGTTAATTGTGGAAAAACACTACCCAATTGATTTAACTTAGCATTATTTGCAAAAATTGTATTCCTAAAAGTAAATCCATTTTCTTTTTGATATTGGTATAAAAATTCAGCTTTTAGAGCAGCCATGTCCACATTACTTGGGCATTCACTTGCACAAGCTTTACAACTTATACATAATTTAAGAATATCATACAACTCTTTGTGATTGAATTTATTATCTTTTTCAGAATGAGTAAGGTAATTTCTAAGCATGTTTGCTCTTGCTCGAGTAGTGTCTTTTTCATCTCGAGTGGCCCGATAACTAGGGCACAAAGTACCACCTGCGGAGTACATTTTTCTACAATCGCCAGAACCATTACATTTTTCTGCCGCTCGTAGTACCCCTAAACTATCCGAAAAATCTTGAATGGTTGCAATATTGGGTTCAACCCTACCCGATTCAAATCGCAAATTTTCATCCATTTTTGGTGTATTTACAATTTTACCTATGTTAAATACTTGATAAGGATCAAAATAATTTTTTACTCTTTTCAGTAATTCATAATTTTTTTCTCCTACCATAAATGGTATAAACTCACCTCTTACAATACCATCTCCATGTTCTCCACTCAAAGAACCTCTGTATTTTTTTACTAAAATGGCAACTTCAGTAGCAATATTTCTAAATTGTTTTTTTCCTTCGAGTGTTTTCAAATTCAAAACAGGTCTCAAATGCAATTCTCCTGCACCAGCATGTGCATAATAAATGGCTTTTTGTCCATGTTTGTTCATCATTGCTGTAAAATCTGCAATATAATTAGGTAAATCACTTAATTCTACCGCAGTATCTTCTATAGAATCGGCCGCTTTATTATCGCCTACAATACTACCTAAAAGCCCTAAACCTGCTTTTCTGAGTTCATTTACTTTATTAATATCATCCTGATATAATTTTACAGAAGCATAACCAAAATGATTATTATTTAAGTCTTCAATTAAGTTATTTGCTTGATTTTCAGCATCTTCAATAGTATCAGATGCCACTTCAAACATCATAATTGCTTTTGGATTACCTTGAATAAAAAATCTATTTTTAGCTTGTTCTCTATTATTTTTAGTACAGTCAAGTATTACATCATCAATCATTTCACAAGTATATAACTTATGTTTCATGGCTATCATAACTGCCTTCAAACTCTCTTGAATATCTGTAAAATGTGTTACTACCATAATATTATGAGCAGGGGGCAAATCATCAACTTTGAGCGTAATTTCTGTAGAAAATGCAAGAGTACCTTCGCTACCACATAACAACTTGGCAACATTAATTTCAGTTTCGTGCCCTGCAAACAAATCTGATTTCAACAAAACATCAACTGCATAACCTGTGTTTCGGCGATGAATTTCTGGTTTTGGAAATTCTTTAATTATTTCTTGTTGTATATTTTTATCAGAAAGTTCTTCATATAATGATTTATAAATATTATTTTCTAACAAATTACCTTTTGCTTTTTCAATAAAAGCTTCAGATTTTAAGGATTCAAAATTGGCAATAGAACCATCACCTAAAACTGTTTTGATTTGTATTACTTTATCACGAGTAACGCCATATCTAATAGAGGTTGTACCCGATGAATTGTTGCCAACCATACCGCCAATCATACATCGATTTGTAGTAGAAGTATTTGGTCCAAAAAATAAATTATAGGGTTTTAAAAACAAGTTTAACTCATCTCGAATAACACCAGGTTGAACAGTAACTGTTTTGTTTTCAATATCTAACGAAAGAATTTTATTAAAATACTTTGAAACATCTACAACAATTCCACTTCCAACAGTTTGACCCGCAAGGGATGTTCCTGCAGTTCTGGGTGTAAGAGATATTTTATTATTTTTAGCAAATAAAACCAATTTTTGAATATCAGAAACCGATTTTGGGGTTGCTACAGCCAATGGTTTTATTTGATAAGCAGAGGCGTCTGTGGCATAAATTGTTTTATGAATTTCATCACAATACAACTCCCCTTCTAATGATTTTTGTAAGTCTAAAAAAATGTTATTTTGCAACATTGTATTTATTTTTTTAATTTTAATATTTTTATTTTAATATTAAATAACAATTTTATTTGTTATAATTGTATGTTAATATTGATTTATATTTAAAATAATACTTTACTTTTTTTATTTTTTTTAAATTTTAAATATTATTTATAATCGGTTGCTAAAACTTTTCTAGCAATATTGATTTTGTATTTTTTGCCTTTTATTTTATGATTAGAAATATTTTGCAATAAAATAGAAGACTTTTTTGCATTAATAGCCACAAAAGAAATAAAATCTTTGACTTCTATCAAACCAATATCAGCTTTTTCCAATTGACCTTTTTGTAATATAAAGCCAACAATATCAATTTTATTTAATTTGTTTTTTTTACCACCACTTATATATAAAGTTTGAAAATCTGGTTTTTTAGGTAATTGGATGACTTTTGAAAGATGTTGAATTGGTATATTTTCGTCTAAATATAATACGTCCTTATCGGATTCATGAGCAATAATGTATGCGGTTCCACTTGCAAGCATTCTTGCCGTACGACCATTTCTATGTGTAAATTCTTCCTTTTTTGACGGTAAATGATAATGAATCACATGGTTTAATTCGGGTATATCCAACCCTCGTGCAGCCAAATCTGTTGTAATTAAATATCGAATACTGCCGTTTCTAAATTGTATTAATGCCCTTTCACGTTCTTCTTGTTGCATACCTCCATGATAAAATACAGTATCTATTCCTTTGTCTATCAATATATTGGATAATCGCTCGGCTGCTTCTCTGTGGTTACAAAAAATAATGGCAGACTCAGAATTCAAAGAACAAATCAATTCAAAAAGGGTATTGACTTTGTCTTTATCGTTTGAAATTACTTTTTTGAGAGTCAATTGCGGAGGCTCTTGATTGTCATTTAGAAAATCTAAAATATTTGGATGCCAAACACCCGTATATTTAGGAATTTTAATATTTGAAGTAGCCGATACCAAAACTCTTTTATTAATTTTAGGTAATTTACTAATTATATAAGACATTTGTTCATGAAAACCCAATTCGAGTGCTTTGTCAAATTCGTCTAAAATCAAAGTTTGCACCTGACCAAATACATCATAATTTCTGTCAATGTGATCGGCAATCCTACCAGGAGTACCAATTAAAATTGCGGGCGGATTGCTCAAATTTTTGATCTCAATATCTATATCATGACCTCCGTAGCACGTATTTACTTTAAATTGAGTACTTATTTTTTTACAAACTTGTTCAATTTGCAATGCTAACTCTCTAGAAGGTACTATGATCAGGCATTGAATATTTTGGATTTGCGGTTGCAACATTTGAAAAACAGGCAATAAATAAGCCAAAGTTTTTCCAGAACCCGTTGGAGAAAGCAATAAGGTATTTGTTTCAGCTAGAATGGATTCCTGAGCTAAAACTTGCATTTCGTTTAAAGAATTGATACCCAAATTTTTTAATAAATCACTGTCGTTATATTTCATTGAAACATTTTTTGTTTAAGTTTTAGCTTATTTTTTTACTCAAAAAGTAATTTAATATTTTCGTATGAATTTTGCAAAGCCTCCTTTATTTGATCGTCATTGAGCCATGCTACTTTTTCTATGCCCTCTTCAATTTGACCATGAGGCAATCCTTCAAAATCAGAATACATTTCATACCAATGTGTAATCTTAAGTTTATATATACCATTTCTTTTAAAAATATGATAAGTTTTTTGAAGTTTGTTTATAATTTTAAGTTTATTTACAGCTGTTTCTTCTTCAACTTCTCTTAAAGCTGTATCTTCAATATCTTCCCCTTTTTCTATTCCACCTTTGGGCAAATCCCATTTTCCATTTCGAAAAATAAATAAAACTTCGCCTTTTTTGTTGCGAACCAAGCCACCTCCAGCCTTGCAAACAGGTATTTTAGCCTTCAAAGTCTTCATTATTTCCTTCTCATCAGGATGATATAGATAGGCTTTTTGAATTTTATTTTGAAATATTTTTACAATAAGTTGCTCAATATCAATACTTTCGAGCAAAAATAACTGGAAATCAGTTTCTTTACTGATTTCATTTGTTAAAAAAAGTGGTTTGTCGTTTATAAAAACTTTGTACATTTGCAGTATGATTTTTAATAAAGATACAGCCGAAAAAACAGCCGAATTGCTTTTGCAAATTAATGCAATTAAATTGAATCCACGAAATCCTTTTTTATGGGCTTCGGGTTGGAATTCACCAATTTATTGCGATAATAGGCTAACTCTTTCATTTCCAGCCATTAGAAATTATGTGCGAGATGAATTTGTAAAAAATATTGAGAAAAAATTTGGGAAACCCGATGTAATTGCAGGTGTTGCTACTGGTGCAATTGGAATTGGAATCCTTGTGGCAGAGAGTTTAGGACTTCCGTTTGTATATGTGAGACCTGAACCTAAAAAACATGGAAGACAAAATCAAATTGAAGGGTTTTTGCAAAAAGGACAGAATGTAATTGTAGTGGAAGATTTAATTAGCACGGGCAACAGCAGTTTACAAGCCGTTGAAGCTTTAAAAGCTGCGGGAGCAAATGTTAAGGCCATGGTGGCTATATTCAACTACGGATTTGATGTAGCAAGTAACAATTTTAAAAATGCCAATTTAGACTTATTTACTTTGAGTAATTATGAAAGTTTATTGACACTTGCTGTTTCAAAACAATACATTACCGAAGAAGAAGAGGAAACTCTTAAACTTTGGAGAGAAAACCCAGCAACATGGGGTAAGTAAAATTTATATTTTAATTTAAAATTTTAAAAAAACAATATGAATTTACAAAGTCCTTGTGTAACAGTTCAAAAATCTAGTCAAGTGATGTTTGAAATGTTAAGTGATGTTAAAAATTTTGAAACTTTAATGCCAGATGATATGGCAAAATTTGAAGTGATTGGTACTGATGCTTTTATTTTTGGATTGAAAGGAATGCCTGAAATTAAACTAAAAATGAAAGAAAAAATTGCTCCAAATAAAATTATTTTAGGCGCTGCAAGCGACAAGTTACCATTTACATTAACTGCAAACATTAAAGAATTATCTGAAAAATCATCTGAAGTCCTTTTAGATTTCAATGGCGATTTTAATCCGATGATGGCCATGATGATTAAAGGACCTATTGGAAAATTTTTAGAAACCCTAGCAGGAAATATGAATAAATTATAATTTTTTAAAAAAAAGCATTAAAATTAATTTAATGCTTTTTTTTATATGAATTATTTATTACCTTTTTCAAAATCAGCAACAAATTGTGCTAAACCGATGTCTGTTAAAGGATGTTTTAATAGCCCCAAAATGGCAGACAATGGTCCTGTCATGACATCTGCTCCTATTTTGGCACAATTGACAATATGCATTGTATGTCTTACAGATGCTGCTAAAATTTGTGTTTCGTAACCATAATTATCATATATTTCTTTGATTTCTTGAATTAAATTCAAACCATCCGTAGAAACGTCATCTAACCTACCAATAAAAGGAGACACATAAGTAGCTCCAGCTTTTGCGGCCAAAAGAGCCTGACCAGCAGAAAATACTAACGTAACGTTGGTTTTAATACCTTTTTCAGAAAAATATTTAGCCGCCTTTACACCTTCTTTTGTCATTGGTAATTTAACTACAATTTGTTCGTGCAAATCTGCTAATTCTTCTCCTTCTTTGATCATCCCTTCAAAATCCAAAGCATTCACTTCAGCACTCACATCGCCCGCAACTAAATTACATATTGCTACATAATGTTTCAAAATGTTGTTTTTGCCAGTAATACCTTCCTTGGCCATCAAACTTGGGTTTGTAGTTACACCGTCCAAAACTCCAAGTGCTTGGGCTTCTTTAATTTGTGCCAAATTGGCTGTATCTATAAAAAATTTCATACAATAAAAAGATTTGATTATAATTTTTAAAATTTAATTGTCTGCAAAATTACAACTTATAATGATTCATCAACATTTTTTCATACCATTTATCTGGTAATATGCGTTTGAGTACAATTGAAAATTTTTGTAACTTGGAACCAATTTTATAGTGTATTTTTGGTTTTGGACATGCTATGATTTGTAAAATAGCTTTTGCCATCAGCACAGGATGTTGCCCACTATGAACATGATTATTCATCAAATCGAGTGTTTTTTGATATGTTTTTTCATAATCAGAGCCAGAAATAACGGGAGCATGATAACGTCCCGAAGCAATATTGGTAGCAAAATCGCCAGGCGCTACATTGACTATATTAATACCAAAAGCTTTAACCTCCATGTTCAAGGCTTCAGAAACTAATTCCAAAGCCCCTTTAGACGCCGAATAAACGCTTCTAAAAGGCAATCCCATATAACCCGCAATAGAAGTGATATTGATAATCAAACCGCTTTTTTGACTACGCATACTAGGCAAAACCGCTTTTATCACTTCGATTGGTCCAAAAAAATTAGTTTCAAAATTATTTTTGATTTCAGTTGTAGGTATTTCTTCCAAAGCACCTGTAATACCAACTCCAGCATTGTTAATCAAAACATCTATTTTACCCTCTTTTGCTATTACTTTTTGTATAATTAAATGGATGTTGTTTGAATTTCTAACATCCATTTGATACAATGGAAAAGAAGTTTGTGGGTATTTTTCAGGGTTTCTACTTGTCCCAATTACTTTATAACCAGCTTGTTGCAAATATTCGCCTATGGCTTTTCCAATTCCTGATGAACCACCTGTTATGAGTATTACTTTCATATTCAAATTTTATTTTCAACAAAAATACAAAATAGAAGTCGTAATAATAAATGAAATTTAAAAATTAATTTTTACTTAAATTTTTCATAATAAAGCTTGTAAAATTAAAAAATGTGTTAAATTTGTAACTATATTCTAACCTTAAAAATTCAAAAATGAAAAAATTAATTTCCATTTTGGCTGTTGCTGCATTTTTATTTTCTGTAAATATCAATGCACAAGAAACTACTCCAAAACAAAAAGAGAAAAAAGAATGTTGCAAAGGAAAAAAATCTTGCGATAAAGATAAAAAAACTTGTTCTGCAGAAGAAAAAAAGTCTTGTGAAAAAGACGGAAAAAAAGCAGGAAAATGTTGTAAAAAAATGTAATATTCAATATTTTATTATCAAAGCCCGATATTGTTTCGGGCTTTTTTTGTATTAAAAATCTAAAAAATTCATTTAAAAAAATTAAGAAAAAAGCAATTTTTTTATACAATCAATATATTTTTTACATATAAAAACATATTTAACCGTAATTATCTATTATATTAATCAAATTATAAATAAAAAAAAATTAGATGAATCCTGTTTTGGGCGTTCCCC
>NZ_MUGT01000153.1 GCF_002217205.1 Flavobacterium branchiophilum NBRC 15030 = ATCC 35035
TTAAGGGGCTGAAACACCACCCCGACCATTTGGGAACTAGTACAGCTTTGACAGATTTTTTTGGTAATGCATACCAAATCAGAGATTCATCGAACTCCGCTGAAAAAAATACCAAAGTGAGGTAATTTTTCTTAAATTTGCCTTTTGGAGAAATAAAATTCATCGAACACCGCTGAAAATAAACGCTTGTGAGATAAACTATGGCACAACAACTAGGCAACAACTATTACAACAGCCCCTACAAGTTTAACGGCAAGGAGCTAGACGACGAAACCGGGTTTTATTATTATGGGGCAAGGTATTATGACCCGAGAGTGAGTATATGAATGAGTGTGGATCCGTTGGCGGAGAAGTTCCCAAGCTTGTCGCCTTATAATTATTGTCTGAATAATCCAGTAAATTTAACTGACCCAGACGGAAGGTCAGCATTTCCGCCAGATGACCATTTTGATAGCTCGGGGAAATTTCTTTATACCGATTTTAGAAAAACAAACAATATTGTCATTCATGATGGGGTTTGGAAATTAGTGCAGATGAATGATGAAGTTCAGTTTAAAGATTTTAATTTTAACGAATCAAATTATTCAGTTTTGTCAAATATTGCTAATTATTATGCCGTTGAGGCTTCAGTTGATTTGAAAAATGTTCACAATCAAAAATTTTCCGTCTCTGATGAAGTAATAACGGGTCATAAAGGAGGGCAACCAGAAGGGTACGTTGATTCATATAACGATGGACAGTACAATCCTAAAGTTATTACACCTGGTAGTGTTCAAAATCCTTTAATGTCAACTAACAACGAAAATTCAATTTTAACAATTCAATTGCGTAACGGAAAAATTGACCCTATATTAAATGATAAATACAATTTTATAAGTAATTTGGATCATGAGGGTGGTAAAATAGGACATCTACAAAATCCTTTAAAAAAGCATTCTGAAGTTTACAAAGATCAAATAAAAAAGTATTCAAAAAAAATAACAAAGGATTGTTTGAATATTTTAAAAGAAAATTATAAATCTTATAAAGAGGAAGAAAATAAACAAAATTAAAAGATTATGAAATATGCAATAATTATAATTTTAACTGTTTTTTTTATTCAAAATTGTAATACTATAAGCAGAAAGGGGATTAAAATAAAAAAACAAGAATTACTGTACGATTCTTTGAATAATAACCAAGGATTATTTAAATTGAAATTATATACGAGATTAACATTTGACAAAAAAATGTCTCCGTCTGAATACAAAGAATATTCAATTATAATTGATAAAGATACATTAAAATTAAGTCCAGAATTAAATTTAAAAGACTTTATCATTTTAGATGATGAAAAAAGTGAAATTGAGTTTATATCAAAACTTAACCTGACATCTAAAATTTACGATAATGATTCATTAACAAAAATAATAACTGAAAAATCTAGAGTTATAAATTCTAAAGGAGAAATTATTACAAAAGATAAAAATTACACCTTTAAGTCTTTAATAACTATTATTAAGACTGGAGGTAAAGAACAAAAAATATTTTGAATCTAGTTAGAGAATAATAAAGAAAATGGGATGTGGTATCCTCCAATACAAGGAGAAAACACAACTTTTCAAACCTATTTATTTTTAACTACCCCAAAAAAATAGTAAGATGAAAAAAAAAATAATTTTTATAATAGTAATGTGTGTTTTTGTTGGATTACTTTTTTATAGTATGTTTTTAACAGATAAACAGATAATAGGTACTTATACTAGTAATCAAAATAAAACTGATACAATAAAAATTCTGAAGGATAATAAATATGTTAGCAATCGATTTGGTAAAGGAGTTTATAAATTGAGATTCAAAAGGATTGATATGAAAATTGAATTTATAGAAGACAGTATAGGTAAATTGAACACTTATATTGACAGAAGAATGTGTTTTGGAAATCTTAGAATACATATTAACGATGACGATGAAGAATATTATGAAAAATTTGAATAGAAAAAAGCCCCGAAATTTGGGGCTTTTGTTATAAAATAAACTTTTTTTCATCTTGATAATTATTCCAAAACCGCAAGAGCTCAATAGCATTATTTTCAAAACGATAATACAGCGTAATTTGTTTTAGAACAGGAACTTGAAACGTGTTTTTGTAAACTGTGGGCTTGAAAGTTAGGTTTTCTTTGGTAAGTAAATCTATAAGTTGATCTACCTTATCCATAAAATGATATACTTCGGTTAGTGTCCATTCTCTTTCCAAGTATTCAATATTGTTCCAATAATCGATTTTAGCAGGTTCAGACCAAGAAACTATTGTCATTGCTTATTGGTTAAAAAGATGCGGAAAACGTTTTTTGGTTTCTTCCATTACGATATTATGGGGTGTTGTTCCTTTGGTTTCTATAGATTGTAAAGCCTCGTCTATGGCGTTTTTTTGTTCATTAGACAACACACAGGCTTCAGGCGAACTCATTATAGATTTTACCTTTTCTATAAGAGAATAGTCTTGTAATTGGCTAATCCAGTTGATAATATTTAATTTATCATTTTGCAATTGTTGTATGTTCATAATGATTTGATTTAAAGTGTTGCTATGTTTTTCTGAAAGAAATCTTTAAATTTCTTTTGGGTTAAAAATGTATCTACCATTTTAAAAGCCATATTTTTTTCTTCGGGTTCAAGTCCTTGTATTAGTTTAACTTGTTCCAATATTGTTTTATTTTCTGTAGTTACTTCAGTAGGAATTCCGTTTCCATAATTTATAAATTGGTCTGTAGCTATTCCAAAATATTTAACAATTTTTTTTAAAGCATCAATAGAAAGTTCTCTTTGTCCATTTTTAATTTTAGAATAATTGGAACGGTGCATTGCAATAAAGTCTGCAATTGTTTGTTGCGTTAATTCCTTTTGTTCTCTTATTTTCTTAATGCCTAGTCCTGTACTCATTGTAATTATAAAGCAAAAGTAATCAATTAAAAGACAAAATAAAAACATTCTTTCTTTTTTTAAACATATTGTTATACCAAATATACATATAAAATAGTCCAATCTACTTGTTCTTTTTTGCTAAAATGAGTCAAAAAAAATAGTTCCGTAGCCCAGCTATGCAACGATTTTTTTTGAAAATTTTTTCTAAAAAATAACTACGCATCTTTGGACTATTTTATAAATATACTTGGTATAAAATAAAAAAAAGGCTGCCCTATACATTTAGGACAGCCTTTTTTTATACAATTATTACAAACCTCACCACTACCCTCTTATAATAAAAGGGTAGTTTAGAAGTTTAATT
>NZ_MUGT01000154.1 GCF_002217205.1 Flavobacterium branchiophilum NBRC 15030 = ATCC 35035
ATTTAATATGCCTGAATTAGAGGAAGTATATACTCTTGAACATTTTGTACATGCAGCGAATATATCTTATCCCAAATTGAAAACATTGGGAGGTATTGCTATTGGGTACGGGCCAACAGGTCAAACACTTACCTTCCCTGTTTTAGAGGATTTAAATGGTAGTATAAATTTTGATCAAATTTCAATAAATTCAACCTTCAATTTCCCATTATTAAAAATTTGTGGAGGAATAGGTATAGAAGCAACTAATTCTACATTTAATTTTTCTTCACTTAAAGAAATTATTAATTTAAATATTTTGTCATCTCAAATAAATATTAACTTTCCTCTATTGGAAAAAATATCTAATCGATTATATTCAACAAGTGAAAACTTTACAATTCTAAATCTACCTTCTTTAAATTATTGTTTGGTTAATAATTATGAATATTATCCAGATGGGGGATTACCATCGTCAACTGTAAATACGATTTTAAGTAAATTTATAACGATTCAACCATTAAGTGGAAAAACAATTAGAATAGATGGCGAACAGCCTACTGGTCAGGGATTAACAGACCTACAAACTTTAGTAAACCAAGGAAATTCTGTACTTATATATTAATCTAATCTTTATACCTATGAAAACAAACACACTCACTATTAATTTGTTATTCAATTTATTACTCAGTTCTTTTACTTTTTTTTACTTTTCAAGTTTAAATGCTCAAACTGGAGATGTTGGTTTCACTTTAATTATTTCAGCTGGAAGTACATCGACGGCAAATTCAAGTTTGGAGCAATATTCCACTTCTAAAACTAGAACTTTTGATATTCCTGGCGAATATAAGATGATGCAAGTTGGGCCTACATATACTACAAATACCAACGTAGGTGTTTATAGATATTTAAACGAGGCTGTTAATCAGGCTTTAACATGGAACTACCAACGTATCGTCA
>NZ_MUGT01000155.1 GCF_002217205.1 Flavobacterium branchiophilum NBRC 15030 = ATCC 35035
AAAAAACCTTTGTCAAATTATCAAAATTTGACAAAGGTAAACCCATCTTACTTCTAACCTCTAATTTCATACTTCATACTTCATACTTCCCACTTACAAGAAGCCGCCACATTTGGCATTTCCACGCAGGGGCAGTTCCCGCCATACGCTGTATCTTTTTGTTTTTAAAGAAAAAACAAAAAGGATGCCGCTACTGTCGGGGCTAGGTTGCAGCTTTGGGTTGTGTTAGTGATGTTTTTAGAACAGTATCATAAGGTAACCTCTAAAAACTCAATATTTTGATTTTTTAAAAAACATAAAATATTGAATATAAACAAAATAAGGTTTTTAATTTTTCTGCAAATCGAGTTTTTAGAGGTGTCCATAAGATTATTCAGTTAGATAAAAAACCCGAGCAATTGCTCGGGTTTTTTGTCGAGTTGTTTTTCTAATCTAGATTCTTGTTTATTGGGACGGGTGAGGAAGTCGGATACGTTTTCACAGCCTGCAAAACAAATTTATTACTAAATAGAACATTTCAAAAGTTGGGTACTGATAGATATCTTTTATTTTAAATAGAATTTTTTTTAAAAATTATTCTGTAATTGATTGACTTTTATTCTATTTTTTATTGAATTTTATTTTTAAATTTGTAATTTTAATACAAATAAGAAACATTTGAAAATCGTACTATCCAATTACCTTCATCAGAAAGATAAACATATATTATTTTATAATTAATATCTATATCTAAATCAAAACAAGTATTTTTAGTTTTTGAAACTATTTTTAAAACAGGCATTTTTACATCTTTTGAGTAATTATACCCAAAATATTCATTCATACTATCTGAATTACCATTCATATTTAGATATTTTACATAACACAATTTATTATTAACATATCCCTGAATACTGTCTTTATATTTATCCAAAAAATATACTGTAAACGCTTTTAAATCTTTATTCGCAATTTGCTTACTTTTATCACTCTGTTTTATTTTGTCATATTGTAATATAACATTACCAGAGCACGAAATATTTTTCAGAACTTTTTCAGATGGCTTACAACTACTTAAAAGAATAATAATTGTTATTATTAAATAATTCAATATACTTTTCATCATTTTTTTGTTTGAGTTTCTATCAATTTATCAATACTTTGAAGTTGACCAGAAGTAAGTGTAGTACCAGAAGTTGAACGATTATTGACGTTCGTGTTTTTGTCTGAATTCATAAGATTATTTCTAACAGTATTATTTGTGACGCCAGCAGTTCCTTGTTTTATATCACTTACAGGGTTACTCGCTAACCATGGGTGTTCTAAACCTGCAGTATGACCAGCTTCATGAGAAAAACTTCTTGATATATCAGAATTACTTCTTTTCGAACCATCCGTATTTGCTGCTACTTCAAAATTATTCCTTTGAGTATCTCCTAATGTTCCAGTCTTACCGCCTTCATATGTTTTCCCAATTTCTTCTCCAGTATTTCTATCATACAAAGTGTTTGATTGCGTATCTATTAATGTTACGACAAAGTCACCTTTAGCTTCTGTAACATTATTCACAACTAATTGAGCAGAGGCTCCATCTCCACTATACGATTTTGCGAAGTCAGCCTTTATTGTTTCTGTCAATTTAGCAACTTGTTTGTCAGTCAATGAAGAGTTATTATACAGCTGAACAGTTAATTGTCGATAAGTTGTTCCATCACTATTTTTTATATTTGCCCATTCCAAACCTTCTAACTCCCTACCATCGATAACACGGTTTTCAGCAAAATTATATACACCGTTATAAACGTATTTCTCAGCAAGAGGATCAATTGACATAAATCTCCCAATAGCATAATCATAATTTCTCCATTTGAAACTATCCCAGTTTAATCCTAACTCGTCTTGACGTTCTTGTCCTTGGAACTTATAATTATAAGAACTTACACAATTTTCGCAAGTGTTAAGGCTAATACTACCATTCAATTTGCCATATCCCCTCAACGACATATTGTAATTCTTATGTTTCATTCCAAAAGCGTAGTAATTATTTTCTTCCGTTATTTTCAAAACGCCCGAAACAGGGTCTTTGCCATAACTCATTCTTACATTACCCAAATGGTCTGTATAGTTAAACACATAATTAAAAGCACCAGCCGTATGCTTAACATACCCCTCGGCATGCGGAAAAAATTCAAGTACACATCCAGCGTCAGTTTTTTTGTACTGAAACCCGTTAATGTAATCGGTTGTTGTAATTACTCCAGCCTCGTTTACCACTTTGTTCACTTTTTGCCCACTTGCGGTGTAAAGATACGTAATGTAATTGGAATTACCAAATAAAATTTTTGTAGGTAAATTCAGGTGATTGTAAGTGATATTTTTGATGTCTTTGTTTTTGTCCACGGTCATATTGCCGTTGTTGTCATACTCAAAATCATCGTTTTGGGTGTTGCCGTCGTTAAAACCCTTTGGATTTGCCGTGTCATCTGTAACCGACAATAGCAAATTTGAATCAGGTT
>NZ_MUGT01000156.1 GCF_002217205.1 Flavobacterium branchiophilum NBRC 15030 = ATCC 35035
TCGGCAAGTTGGGTTAAAGCATTGTTTTTGTTCATTACACCTATTTTTTACATAAATAAATAAGGCTAATGCTAAATTTATACCAAATACTTGAATGAAATAGTCCAAAGATGCGACCCGAGTGATTGCAAACAGACAAATCAAGTTGTTTTTTTTAAATTCAAAAGAAAGGTTTGCATAGCCTGTACACTAGATTCAACTGATTCTGTCCTAAGGTTGTGTATTGAAAAAATGTGTAATTAATTTATACTCAAATAACAACTTTATAATGTATTATTACAAAAAAAACCGTTTGCCTTATAATAGACTAACGGTTTTTTTTATTACGATTTAATAATATTATCTGTTGATGGCATTTAATATATTTTCTAAACTTGGAGTTATCAAATCTGTAATAGGTTTTGAATACAGCCCAAAAAAGAATAATACAGCTACAATGATAACCAATACAAATGTTTCTAACCAACATACTTCTTGAAATACATGAGCATTTGTAGGACCTAACATTACATTCTGAAACATTTTCAACATATAATAGGCACCTAAAATAATGGTTAAACCACCAAAAATAGCATAGCCAATATTGACTTGAAAAAGAGCATACAAAACAGTAAATTCGCCAACAAAGTTAAAAGTTGAAGGAAGTGCTACTGAGGCCAAAACTAAAATCAAGAATAGAGAAGTGAACTTTGGTGCATGTACTCTAACGCCTCCCATGTCTGAAATAAGTCTGGTATTGTATCGTCTGTAAATAATTTCGGCAACAAAAAACAATCCAACTACAACAAAACCATGAGCAATCATTTGAAGGACAGCGCCTTTCAAACCATCTAAAGTTAAAGAATAAGCACCTGCCGCTATCAAGCCAACGTGTGCCAAAGAAGAATAGGCAAGTAATTTTTTTAAATCTTTTTGTCTAAGCGCTACTATTGAACCATAAATTGTTCCTATAATTCCTAAAATTAGCATCAATGTTACATGAAACTTTGCTGCATAAGGCACTATGGGCAATTGCCAGCGAATGACACTGTACAATCCCATTTTGAGCATGATTCCAGAGAGTAACATTGTTCCCACTGTTGGTGCTTTTTGATACACATTGGCCTGCCAAGTATGAAATGGAATAATTGGTATTTTAATGGCATAAGCCAAGAAAAAGGCAACAAAAATCCAAGCTTGTTCCTGTCCTGAAATATTGAGTTTGTACAAATCGTCTAGCATTAAACTACCAGCTTTTTGATATAAATATACAAATGCTATTAACATAAATAACGAACCAGCTAAAGTAAAAATAAAGAATTTTACTACTGCTTTTTTTCGCTCTTCAGCGTCGCCATTGCCCCAAAGTAAGGCTATAAAATAGATTGGTATCAAAGATAACTCCCAAAATACATAATACAAAAGTCCGTCTTGTGCTAAAAATGTACCTACCATTGCAAAAGCCATAAACAAGATCAAACTATAAAGAGACTTGGCATTTTCAAATTGATTTCCAAAACCTGATAATATAATGATTGGAGTTAATGCTGTTGTTAGTAAAACCATTGCTAATGACAAACCATCTGCTTTTAAGGCAAACGAAATATTGGGCTGAGCAATCCATTGTTGTATAAAATCAATATTTTGACCCGCAACAAATTGGTCTAGCAACATCAATGTGGCTACAAATGAAGTAACTCCAAAAAACAAAGCTATTTTGGAAGCCAGCTTATTTCCAGCAAAAAAAGTTGCCAATGCACCTACTAAAAGTATAATTAATATAATTGTGCTATTCATGATAATAAATTATTGAGCTAAAAATAAATATGAAACAATAATGCAGAAACCTAGTACAAATGCAAACAAATAAAATCCAATACTACCGTTGTGTAATTTTCTTCCTTGAGTACCTACTTGTTGTATTACTTTTCCAAATCCAAAAACAAAAGCTGCCAAGGCTGTTTCTATATGGTCTCTAAAAAATGTAGAAAGTACATTGATTGTTTTTACAAAAACAGCATTGTATAACTCATCTACATAATATTTATTGTAAACCGTTTTTGCAAATCCTTGCATTTGATTGTCTTCTAATGGAACAAACTGTTGTTTGATATATTTTGAATAGGCCCAACCAATACCCACTATTGCTCCTAATAATGCCACTCCCATCAAAATATATTCTTGATTTCCAAGAGCATGTTCATGAAGTTGTACTGCTAATATGGGTTCCATAAAATGATTCAACCAATTGCTCCCTGGCAAATTGATGGCTCCACCCACTGTTGCTAATCCTGCTAATACAACCAACGGTATGGTTATCAAACTGGGACTTTCGTGTAAATGGTGTTTTTGTTCCTCAGTACCTCTAAATTCTTGAAAGAAAGTAAGATACATCAATCTGAACATATAAAATGCGGTCATTATTGAAGCTACAGAGCCAATAATATATAATACTTTATTGTGTTCAAAGGCTATCATTAATATTTCGTCTTTGGACCAAAAACCTGCAAATGGAAAAATTCCAGCAATGGCTAAAGTTGCAATCATCATTGTAATAAAAGTGATAGGCATGGCTTTTCTTAAGCCACCCATTTTTCGCATATCTTGCTCGCCATGAAGGGCATGAATGACTGAACCTGAACCTAAAAACAAACAAGCTTTGAAAAAAGCGTGTGTGATAACATGGAAAACAGCTACATTATAAGCTCCAAGTCCTAATGCTACAAACATAAGCCCCAATTGAGAAACAGTAGAATATGCTAAAACTTTTTTAATATCATTTTGCAACAATCCTATGGAGGCAGCAACCAAGGCGGTAATCGCTCCTACAATTGCCATTACATTTTGAACATCAGGTGTTATTTCAAACAAAAAGTTCATTCTTGTTACCATAAAAATACCTGCTGTAACCATGGTGGCAGCATGAATTAAAGCCGAAACTGGCGTTGGGCCTGCCATTGCGTCTGGCAACCAAGTATAAAGGGGTAATTGAGCAGATTTTCCAGTTGCCCCAATAAATAAACATAATGAAGCAACAGATAATAAACTGATATTCAGATTTTTACCCCCCATGATGGCACTTTTCAAAGCTACAAAATCCAAAGTATTAAAAGTATAACCTAAAATAAAAATACCTATCAACAATCCTAAATCGCCAATTCTGTTCATGATAAATGCTTTTTTGGCAGCATCGTTATAGTCTTGATTTTGATGCCAAAAACCTATTAATAAATAAGAACACAATCCTACACCTTCCCAACCTATAAACATGACTAATAAATTACTACCAAGTACGAGTGTAATCATAAAGAAAACAAACAAATTTAAATAAGCGAAAAATTTGTAGCTATTTTCATCGTCGTGCATATAACTAATGGAATATAAATGTATCAATGTGCCAATTCCAGTTACAAAAAGCAACCATAAAATAGACAATTGGTCTAATAAAAATCCAAAGTTAATATTAAATTTACTGATTTGAATCCAATCAAAAAGTGGTATGACCGAAGCTTGTTTTGTAGTCAATATATTTCCAAAAAAATAACAACTAATTACAAAAGACAACAACACCGTTGCGGTTCCAATTGAACTAGCTATTGATTTTCCTGTTTTTTTTCCAAAGAAAATATTAATTAAAAACCCAACAAAAGGAGCTAATAATAAGACTAATGCTAAATTGATATTCATAATTATCCTTTTAAGTTTTTTAAATTTGATACATCTATAGAACCTAAATTTCTAAAAATAGAAACTAAAATGGCCAATCCTACTGCTACTTCGGCAGCGGCAACAGCCATAGAGAAAAACACAAAAATTTGTCCCTGTGCATCTTGATGGAAAGTTGAAAATGCTACAAACAATAAATTGACTGCATTGAGCATAATTTCGATAGACATAAATACAATAATGGCATTTCGTCTGTATAACACCCCAAAAATACCAATGCAAAAAAGTATGGCACACAAGAAAATGTAATTTTCTAAACCAACTTGACTAATAACATTATCCATTATTTTTCTAATTTTTCTTTTTTAGACAATAAAACTGTTCCAATCATGGCAACCAATAATAAAATTGAAGCATATTCAAATGGAACCATATATTCATTTAACAAAACTTTTCCCAGCACTTTAATTGATTGATAATCAAGCTCTGAAGGGTCATCATAACCAATAGAAGATTTTGAATGAATAAAAATAGCAATCAAAATTAAACAAGTAAGTCCAAAGAAAATCACGGCACCAAGTCGTGTTACACGTGGTTTATGCACTTCGTCTTCCTTATTCAAATTCATTAACATGATAGTAAACAAAAACAATATCATTATAGCCCCCGAATAAACTATAATATGTACAATTGCTAGAAATTGAGCATTGAGCAAAAGATAATGTCCTGCTACTGAAAAAAAACAAATTACCAAATATATGGCACTATGTATAGGGTTTTTGCTAAAAACCGACAAAAAAGCTGTCGATAATGTAATAGCAGCTAATATACAGAATATGATAAGAACAATAGACATTAGTTAGCGTTTTTAAGATTAGTATTTTGAATTGCCATTTCGAGCGGCATTACCAATTGATCTTTTCCAAAAATAAAATCTTCACGATGGTAATTAGCAGGCACTAATTCTTTTGATAATGTCAAATAGATGGCATCTTTTGGGCAAGCCTCTTCGCACAATCCACAAAAAATACATCTCAACATATTAATTTCATATATTTCAGCATATTTTTCTTCTCTGTACAAATGCTTTTCATCTGGTTTACGTTCGGCTGCTTTCATGGTAATGGCTTCTGCAGGACAAGATAATGCACACAAACCACAAGCCGTGCAATTTTCTCTACCTTGTTCATCTCGCTTGAGCATGTGTCTGCCTCTATATACAGGACTCATTTCTCGAACTTGCTCTGGATAATGAATGGTAACTTTGCGTTTGAACAAGTGTTTTAAGGTAATCATCAATCCTTTGACAATTGCTACTAAATACAGCCGCTCTACAAAAGTCATTTCCTTATTGGAAACTTGCTTTTTTCTGCCCGATAATGATATAGTTTCTATACTCATTTTCTTATATATTGATTTACTGTTTAAAAGTAATTGTTTGTTATTTAATTTATTTAAAATCCTAAATAGGCCATAATGTCATTTCTCAAAATAAAAATCCCTGTGATAACAATATTAACAATTGAAAGTGGAATAAGTATTTTCCAACCCAAATTCATCAATTGATCATATCTAAATCTTGGAATAGTCCATCGAACCCACATATAGAAAAAGATAAAAGCTGCAATTTTTATAAATAACACAAGGATACCTAAAGCATTTGCAAGATTTACACCTAATTTTTCGACGGCCAATGCCATTCCTGGATAGTTATATCCACCAAAAAATAATACTGCAATAATAGTTGATGAAATAAACATATTAGCATATTCTGCAAAAAGATAAAATCCCATTTTCATCGAGGAATATTCCGTATGGTACCCACCAATTAACTCGCTTTCACATTCTGCCAAATCAAATGGTGTACGATTGGTTTCGGCAAAAGCACAAATCAAAAAGATTAAAAAAGAGACAGGCTGGTAAATTACATTCCAATGCCACCCTGATTGTTGAGCAGAAATTTCTCTCAAACTTAACGTCCCTGTCATCATCAGTAAGGCAATCATCGACAATCCCATGGCAACTTCATACGATACCATTTGAGATGCGGCACGAACAGCACCCATCAACGAAAATTTATTATTAGATGCCCAACCACCAATCATGATGCCATATACACCCACAGACACTACACCAAAAATATAAAGCAAGGCTACATCAATATCAGTTGCTTGCAATATAATGTCTCTGCCAAACAAATGTAATTTGTCGCCCCACGGAATTACAGCACTTGTCATTAGGGCTGTACTCATGGCAATGGCTGGTCCAACGATAAACAAAAACCTGTTTGGAGTATCTGGAAAAAACTCTTCTTTTGAAAACAATTTTAGTCCGTCTGCCAAAGGTTGTAATAATCCCCACTTACCAGCTCTATTAGGGCCCACTCTGTCCTGAAGCCACGCTGCCACCTTACGCTCGGCCCAAGTAGAATACATGGCGGCAAGCATAGTAATGGCAAAAACAGCTACTATAATAATGCTTTTTTCTATAATAATTGTACTATCCATGGTTTATAAATTGCTTTTATTGTCATTTGATGGAATGGCCGACATACTGATTTTTTTACGATCGACATCTCTTCCTAAAAGTATATTTTTTTCTGTATCAATCGTAACTTTTTCTAACGGGCGTGTATAATTGTTTTGATTGATAACAGAATTTTTTTCAAATCGTCTTGGTCCTTCAATTGTCCAATCACTTACTTCTTTTTTCTCAAATCTACAAGTATTACAGATAAATTCTTCTACTTCATGATAAACATCTTTTCGACCTGTTACTCTTTGAATTTCGTTGCCAAACATCCAAACAGTAGTTTTGCCACAGCATTTGTCGCAATCACGATGGGCATTGAACGGTTTGTTAAACCAAACTCTTGATTTGAACCTAAAGGTTTTATCTGTCAAAGCACCAACAGGACATACATCAATCATATTTCCAGAAAATTCGTTGTCTATGGCACTAGAAATACATGTCGAAATTTGGGCATGATCGCCTCTATCCATCACACCATGAACCCTACCATCGGTAAGTTGATCTGCCACCATCACACAACGGTAGCACAAGATACATCTGTTTTTGTGCAATTGAATAAATGGTCCAATATCTTCTGGTTCAAAAGTTCTTTTTTCTTCAATAAAACGGGTTTCTGATTTTCCGTGATTGAAACTCAAGTTTTGCAAATCGCACTCTCCCGCTTGGTCGCAAACAGGACAATCCAAAGGATGGTTGATGAGCAAAAATTCCGAAACCGATTTTCGGGCTTCCTGCACTCTAGCCGACGATTTACTGTTTACTTCCATGCCATCCATAACGCCTGTAACGCAAGAGGCAACTAACTTTGGCATTGGTCTTGGATCGGCTTCACTACCTTTAGAAACCTCTACCAGACAGCAACGGCACTTGCCACCACTGCCTTTGAGTTTTGAATAATAGCACATTGCAGGTGGCACCACATCGCCACCAATCATTCTTGCAGCTTGCAAGATGGTTGTCCCTGGTTCTACGTCTATCGACTGTCCGTCTATTGTTACTTTCATAATTCAGCCTCCTAACCCCCAAAGGGGAATTTATGGGAAAATTTAATTATTAATAATTTTAAAAGCACACCAATTCCCCCTTTGGGGTAAGGGGCTTATACTGTTTGTTTTGCTACTAAATGTTTCACTTTTTCAAATGGCTCATTAACAAAATGATCTCTGTTTTTTACCTTTTCAGGAAAACGAATATGGTATTCAAATTCGTCTCTAAAATGTCTGATAGCTGCCGCTACTGGCCACGAAGCCGCATCGCCTAGTGGACAAATAGTGTTTCCTTCTATTTTGCTTTGAATACTCAAAAGCAAATCAATATCTTCTTCTCGGCCGTGTCCGTTTTCTATTCGGTGCAATACTTTTTCTAGCCAGCCTGTACCTTCTCGGCAAGGCGAACATTGTCCGCAAGATTCGTGATGGTAAAATCGTGAGAAATTCCAAGTGTTTCTAACCACGCAAGCGGTGTCGTCATATACAATAAACCCGCCAGAACCCAACATGGATCCTGTTGCAAACCCGCCATCGGACAAACTCTCGTAGGTCATCAATCGGTCTTCGCCTGCTGCTGTTTTGAAAATTAAATGAGCTGGCAAAATAGGTACCGAACTGCCTCCTGGCACAAAAGCTTTTAATGGTCTGTCAGAATACATTCCGCCAAGATACTCGTCGGAATTCATAAATTCATCTACCGAAAGCCCCAATTCTATTTCATATACGCCTGGATTTTTAATGTGTCCAGAAGCCGAAATCAACTTGGTTCCAGTAGAACGACCAATTCCAATTGTAGCATAATCTGCCCCCGAATTGTTTATAATCCAAGGCACTGTAGCAATAGTTTCTACATTGTTTACCACGGTTGGGTTAGACCAAAGCCCAGAAATTGCTGGAAAAGGTGGTTTAATACGAGGATTGCCTCGTTTGCCTTCTAACGATTCGATTAAAGCTGTTTCTTCTCCACAAATATAAGCTCCAGCCCCACAATGCACATGAAGTTCTAAATCAAAGCCTGTTCCTAAAATATTTTTACCTAACCATCCTGCAGCTTTTGCTTCGGCAATGGCTCGTTCTAATATTTTGAAAACCCACATATACTCACCTCGAATATAAATATACGAACGATTGGCTCCCAAGGCATAACTTGAGGTGATCATTCCTTCTATTAATAAGTGAGGAATATGTTCCATCAAAAAACGGTCTTTGAAAGTTCCTGGTTCAGACTCGTCAGCATTACATACTAAATGTCTTGGTTTTCCTGATTTTTTATCAATAAAACTCCATTTCATACCAGCAGGAAAACCTGCACCACCACGACCACGTAGCCCCGAAGTTTTTACTTCTTCAACTACTTCGTCTGGAGTTAATGTTTTTAAGGCTTTTTCCACAGAAGCATAACCCCCATTTTGGCGATATACTTCGTAGGTTTTGATACCCGGAACATTAATTTTGTCTAATAATATTTTCTTACTCATCAAATAAGTTTTCTTTAATAAAATTCACTAACTTTTCTAATTTTGGGCTGTCCTTAATATCAAAATTCCAAATCCCATCGTCAGAAAAATCATATTTGGTTAATCTATTATAATTCCAATTTTTATTTTGTCTAAAATTTTTGAACAAATCAATTTTTGAAAACAAAAAACCTTCTTTGGCTGGTATATTTAACTTGTTTTCGGTTTCATGATTTTCAAAACATTGTAACATATTGTTCCAACATCCATCAAAAAAATCAAATTTTTTATTAAAACATGTTTTAATTAAATCTTCAATTTCTCCTTCTGTTTCATCATTAAAAGGCAAAAGATAGGGTAGCAAATTTACACCCAAATCCAATGCAATTTTATTATATTCTTCTAAACGTTTTTTCCTTCCGCCTCCATTTTTTTCAAAATCTGTATCAAAAATTAATAAGTTTTTAGCATTATTATTTTTTCTTACAACATTTTTTAATTCTACTTGTTTTGATAAATTGTCTTTTCCATTGATAGCCATTACTACTTTTTGATCACTAATTTCAAAAAATCGTAACAAAATGGCATCTATAAAAATTTTATCTATTGCACCTTCAACAAATATCAAATTAAGATTTATATCCTTCATTTTTAATCTCTTAAACTTGAATTTGATAGTATTCCTGCTTCCATATTACTATAATCATAAGTAGAAGCATATATCTTATTTTTATATTCTTGAAGAGAAATTAATCTTGCTTCATTTTTTATGTTTACAATTTTCAACGCCTCCACATACGCTTCAATACACTCTTGCGAATGTGTTGTTGCAAATAACTGAATATCAAGCTCTTTGCAAACATTAAAAATATTTACCCAAAAATCTTTCATTTTAGAATAATGGATACCTATTTCAATTTCGTCTATTAAAATTCTTTTTCCTTTTAAAGACAAAGCTTTTAATGCTATATAAAATATTCTTTTAAATCCATCTCCAAGAAAATTCAATGGGACAAATTCGTCTTTATCATCAAAACTGATTAGAAAAACTGATTTTAAATCTTCATATTTTTCCCTTAATTCAACATCTACAATTTTTGTATTTACAACTTTTAAAATATCAATCAAGATTTGTTTTTCTCTTTTGGTTTTTAAATTTTCATAAATACTTCTCGATTCTATTTCTAATGGTGTGTCGTTGAAAGAGATTAATGGAAAATTTAAAATAGCATCATTATTTTTATAAATATTTAATAATAAGTCATTTATACGTATGAAATCGTTTTCAAAATCATTGTTACCAAAATTACTATCAACAACTGAAACAAGGATAAAATTATTGTTACATTGAAAAGATAAATCGTCAGAATTACTCCCTAACACATAATTTTTAAAATAATTTTCTTTTGGATAAATAGTTTCAGTTGTAGAAACATTACCCACTTTTTTGGTAACTTCCTCAATTTGAAATACTAAACCTCTTTTTTTTAAAGACAACCAAAAATTATCTAACAATTGTTGCCCATCTTCATCTACCAACAACGCCTCCAACAAACACGTTTTCCCAACATTATTATCGCCAACAATCAAATTGAATTGTCCAATATCGTTTACCTCAAGAGCATCAAATTTCTTGAAGTTTTCAACTTTGAAGTATGTCAAATGATTGTTTTCCATTTTTTTATTTATCGTGTAAAGTGATTTTTCCTTCTTTACAATCGGTAATTAATTGATCTATTTTTTCTTTTGTTAAATGTTCTTTATAATAATCGCCCAATTGCATCATGGGTGCATAGCCACAAGCTCCCAAACACTCTACGCCCACAACGCTAAAATAGCCATCTGCGGTAGTTTCGCCTAATTTGACTCCTAATTTTTCGCAAGTATAGTCCATCAAATCTTCCACTCCACGCTGACAACATGGCGAAGTTTGACAAAATTCAAACATATATTTCCCAACAGGTTTGGTGTTGAACATGGTATAAAAAGTAACTACTTCATATACTTCTACAGGTTGTATTTTAAGTATCTCGGCCACTTTGTCTTGCAATTCAAAGCTCAACCAATTGTCGTGTGCATCTTGAACTTCGTGCAAAACGGGTATCAAAGCCGATTTTGATTTGTCTTCGGGATAGTGGCTCAACAATTCGTTGATGCGATTCATCAGCGCATCGGTTATATTTATTTCTTGTTTGTAATGTGTTCTTTCCATTTTTTTTAATGCAAAATTAAAAATTTGTAGTGTCTCAAACCGATGTGTTATGCGTCTAATTCGCCCGCAATGACGTTCAAACTAGATAGTATCACAATGGCATCAGACAGCATTGCCCCTTTAATCATTTCGGGATATGCTTGGTAATATATAAAACAAGGCCGTCTAAAATGCAATCTATAAGGTGTTCTACTACCGTCTGTTACTAAATAAAAACCAATTTCGCCATTGCCACCTTCTACAGGATGGTAAATTTCGGCAACTGGTACTGGCACTTCTCCCATCACTATTTTGAAATGGTAAATCAAACCCTCCATCGTATTATAAACGTCTTCCTTTGGAGGCAAATAATAGTCGGGCACATTGGCATGATAAGGGCCTTCTGGCAATTTTGCCAAGGCTTGTTTGATAATGCTAATGCTTTCCCAAACTTCGGCATTACGAACACAAAAACGATCGTAAGTATCGCCAGATTTTCCAACAGGCACGCTAAATTCAAAATCTTCATAAGACGAATAAGGTTGAGCTACACGAACATCGTAATCTACACCTGCAGCACGTAAATTGGGTCCTGTAAAACCGTAAGCCATGGCTTTTTCGGCAGAAATGGCACCAACATTTACCGTTCTATCTATAAAAATTCTATTTCTTTCAAACAAGTTTTCAAATTCTTTCCAAGCAATTGGAAAATCTTTTAGGAATACTTCCAATTTTTGAAAAGCAGCCTCTGACCAATCTCTTTCAAATCCGCCAATTCTTCCCATGTTGGTTGTTAATCGGGCGCCACAAATCTCTTCATAAATTTCATATATTTTTTCTCTAAATTGAAAAACATACAAAAAACCTGTATAGGCACCAGTATCGACCCCAAGAATAGAATTGCAAATCAAATGATCGGCAATTCGTGCCAATTCCATAACAATAACCCTCAAATATTGGGCTCGTTTGGGTACTTCGATATCTAATAATTTTTCGAGTGTCATCCACCACCCCAAATTGTTGATTGGAGAGGAACAATAATTCATCCTATCGGTAAGAGGGGTAATTTGATAAAACGGACGGTTTTCGGCTATTTTTTCAAAAGCTCTATGGATGTAACCAATTGTTGGTTCGGCCTCCAAAATACGTTCACCGTCCATCAACAAAATATTTTGAAAAATACCATGTGTGGCGGGATGTGTTGGCCCCAGATTGAGAATAGAAAGTTCGCTTCCATCTTCGTTTAATCGTTCTTTTATAATTTTAGCATATCGATGCTCTGGTGGTAATAATAGTTCTGACATTTTAATTTTTATAAAAATTAAAAAAAAGGATAATTGATTGCATAATCAATTAACCATTTATTGTTGTTCGTCCAAAAAATCTATCGTCTTTATCGGTTCGTCCGCTGTCTTCCATTGGGAATTCTTTTCGCATTGGAAACGATATCATTTCATCCATATTCAAAATTCTTTTCAATTGTGGATGTCCTATAAATTGTATGCCAAAAAAATCATACGTTTCTCTTTCCATCCAGTTGGATGACAAGAAAATTTTTGAAATCGTTTTGATTTGCGGATTTTCGCCATTCAAATATACTTTTATTTTTATACGAGTATTTTCGTACCAGTTATGTAAATGATACACAACCGCAAATTGACGGTTGGTTTCGTTGTCTGGGTAATGTATGCCACACAAATCAGTTAAAAAATGAAAACGCAAGGTCTCGTCATTTTTTAGAAATAATATTACAGCTGTATTGACATCGTTTGACATCTCGAAAGAAAAAATATCTTTTTCTTGTTTGAAATCATACACTTTTGTATCAAAAGCAGCAGTTAATTTTTCTTGAATAGTTACAGTATCTAATGCCATCTTTGTTATTTGATATTATAAGAAGCCAATAATTCTTGGTACTCTGGCGAACTTCTGCGTCTAACGGATTCATTTTTTACAATTTCTTGCAATTTCATGACACCTTCTACAATTTGCTCTGGTCTTGGCGGACAACCTGGAACATATACATCTACTGGAATGACTTTATCTATGCCTTGTAGCACCGAGTATGTATCAAAAATACCGCCAGAAGAGGCACAAGCCCCAACGGCAATAACCCAACGAGGTTCGGACATTTGTTCGTAAACTTGGCGTAATATGGGAGCCATTTTTTTAGAAATGGTACCCATAACCATCAGCATATCTGCCTGACGTGGCGAAAAACTCACCCTTTCAGATCCAAAACGGGCCAAATCATAATGCGAGGCCATTGTGGCCATAAACTCGATACCGCAACAAGAGGTTGCAAAAGGCAAAGGCCATAAAGAGTTGGCACGAGCCAAGCCTACTACGTCATTTAACTTGGTAGCAAAAAATCCTTCGCCTACAACACCTTCTGGAGGTGCTACCATATTTATTTTTGAATCGCTCATTTGTTTTTACGACTTTAAATTTTAAAAAAAACTAAATCATTTTCAGCCAAGGGATTTATTCCCAAATCAAGGCTTTCTTTTTGATGATATAAAAAAATCCTACTAGCAACAAGGCCATAAAAATAATCATTTTTAGCATTCCTTCTAATCCTAATTCTTTAAAATTGATGGCCCAAGGATATAAAAATATTACCTCTACATCAAATAAAACAAACAAAATGGCAACCAAAAAATATTTGACCGAAAAAGGAATACGGGCATTACCCACAGATTCTATTCCACACTCAAAGTTTTTATCTTTAGTTTGTGAAGATCGTTTAGGTCCTAATTTGCCCGAAATGATGATTGTTCCAACAACAAAACCTACTGCTAAAACAAATTGCATTAAAATTGGTAAATAGTCTAATTGATTTGATGTCATGATAGTATAAATTGATTTGAAAATTAGTGCAAATATAAGTTTGAATTATTAAAAAACAATTAATAATGTTAATTTGATTTGGCTATTATTCTTAAAAAACAGTAATTTTTATTCATTCTAAATAAATATTGCATTTTTTAAACAAAAAAAACGTTCCGAAATTAATCGAAACGTTTTTATTTCATTCTGGTAACAAAAAAACTATAATTTTTTATATTTAGTCTTCAAGCACTGCTACTTGAGCAGCAACTTTACCTTTTCTTCCTTCTTCTTCAACATAACTCACTTTGTCGCCTTCACGAAGCTCTTCAGAGTTAATACCTGATGCGTGAACAAAAATGTCTTTTCCTGTTTCTGCATCTGTAATGAATCCGTAACCTTTTGATTCATTGAAAAATTTTACTGTACCTGTACGCATTGTAATTGTAATAATAATTTATAATGTTGCAAATGTAATCTTTAATGCAATACAAAATACAATATAGCCCATTTATTTTAGAAAATATTTGATTTTCAATACATTTATGATTTATTGTTTATATTGGCTCCATTCCATGAAGTGTTTGACAACGGTCGGGTAACATTTAATTGTAAAAATAAAATACATTTTTTTGTGTTTTTAAAGCATTTTTTTAATAAAATACTGTATTTGCATTCCAAATAATATGAGCTAAACAGTAGCATACATAGCCTTATTTTAGTCTAATAAAGTTATATAAAATTCTGTCTTTATAATATTTTTGCAATATATTGTTTTATATTAAATATAATTTTTTCTATTTTCAAAATTACTTATTGAAATGTAGTTACTAAATTCATTTAAAATCAATTTAAGAATAAAATACGATGAGATAAAAAACACAAAAAAAGCATTATTTTTTTTGTATCATTCATAGCAATATTGTCGGGGTTAAACAAGTTGTTATAAAGTATAATTCAATCCCAATAAACATGAACTAGTCATTTTATTTTAAAAAAACCAACCCCTATCAATAAAAAATACGCTTCACCTATTGGCGTAAAAAATATTAATCTCACTTTATACGTAATGTTATACCAAATATACATATAAAATAGTCCAATCTACTTGTTTTTTTTGCTAAAATGAGTCAAAAAAAATAGTTCCGTAGCCCAGCTATGCAACGATTTTTTTTGAAAATTTTTTCTAAAAAATAACTACGCATCTTTGGGCTATTTTATAAATATATTTGGTATAAAAAACCCCGACTTCTTTATGAAATCGGGGTTTTATTTTAATATTTAGTACTAAAATCTTACTACTAATATCTGTAATATTCTGGTTTGAAAGGGCCTTGAACCTCCACGCCAATATACGCTGCTTGCTCTGGACGAAGAGTTTCTAGTT
>NZ_MUGT01000157.1:0-10744 GCF_002217205.1 Flavobacterium branchiophilum NBRC 15030 = ATCC 35035
AATAAAAACTAAATCCCTGATAGTCAGTTTTCTATCTCTAGTAAATACCCCTTCACTGCCGTCTTTTGAACAGCTGACGAATGCTTCGTTATTAAGCTCATAGTCAATATTTAATGTTAAATTTTCTCTATATTCTAATGTTTTTAATGCAATAGAGTTACCCCCTATATACCCTGTAAATGTAAATATAAAAATTATAACTACAAAATAAATCAAGTAATAAATTCAGAAAAAGTGCCTATTCTATTGGCTTTTTTATACATTTGCTTAACTTAACGACATTGATTAAACTTATTACATTAATATTTGGTACCATAATCCTTTTATGTATTTGTTTACGTGGACAGTTTACGCATGAGAAATTTAACTCTAAAAAATGGAAAAATGCTGACCAAAATTTAGAAGAAAATTGGAGCATTCGCTGGGATATGATGAATAGTTTGAGAAATGAAAAAGAACTTATTGGAAAATCGTATGAAGAAATTATAAAGATTTTAGGCAAACCCGACAATGAAAGTAAAACTGAATTATATTATAGTTTAGGTTACACAGGAAACGGAATAAATACAGGAAAATTAAAAATAGAAATAAACACAGAAAAAAAAGTAACAAATATAAAAGTTAGTGAAAGATAAAAAACCGAACAGCTAACAGCAGTTTGCAAAATTGCGGGTTTTGGGCTTAATTTAAAGTTGGTTTTGTACTTTTGGAGTTCGGTGTTTAATCGAAAGTTTTGGGTTTACAAATCCCCAACTTCATAAATATGCAAAACGTTATCGCTCAGTGTAAAAAGCCGACCCGCAAATGGCACATTTGGTTTTTTCCGACACTAAAGCCAACGCTCAAAAAACCAAAAGAGCCATTTTTTTGCCAACGCACAGACAGGGCAATTAGATAATTATTCAAAACATTTATTATCTTGAAAAACGAGATACTGGAAAATAAAAACTAAATTTGCGACTTGACATCTTTAGACGAAAATGAACAGAATTAAAGAAGTACTTGAAGAAAAAGGAATTAAGCAAACTTGGTTAGCCGAACAGCTTGGTAAGAGCTACAATATGGTGAACGGTTATGTGCAAAATCGACAACAACCAAGACTTGAAGTGCTATACGAAATAGCCAACATTCTAAAAATTGATGTAAAAGAACTTTTAAAAACTAACGAAGAAGTATACAAGTGCAAGTAGTTATCGACATATTAGAAAATGAGTTAATCGAGAAGTATCCTGACATTCTCGCAATACTACTTCGTGACCAAACCTCTCAAAAAAATATTTTTTGGGCGACAGACAATTACGAACACTTCGGAGATTCATACAGATTCAATTCTGAAATATTACCTGAATTAATAACAGGAGAAAAAGGCAATGTAATAATGCCTAGGGTTCATAAAGACAAAATTCTACAATTATCTCGCTCCAAAGAAATGGCAGAAGTTTTTACGCCTTCTTGGATATGTAACGCACAAAATAATTTAGTTGACGATTCTTGGTTTGGAAAAGATGACGTTTTCAATAAAGAAATCCTGAAAAAGAATGGCACTAAATCTTGGGAGACAACAAAAGAAAAAATAGTTTTTCCTAAAGGTAAAACTTGGCAAGACTATGTTCGTGATACTCGATTGGAGATTTCTTGTGGAGAAGCACCTTATCTTGTTAGCAGATATGACACTACAACAGGTGAGTTTATTAAAATCGAGAACAGAATCGGGATTTTAGACAGAAAGTTAAGAGTTGTAAATGAGAATTTGGACTCAATTAATGAATGGTTTGAAGCGGTTGAAACCGCATATAAAAGCACTTACGGATTTGAATGGCAAGGAGATAGTTTGCTCTTGGCTCGTGAAGCATTGCTTATAACATTCATTGAAAACTTTACCCACAAATTTGAAACTGAACCGCCAATTGATTACATACAAAATATTGCAGAAATCATTTCTTGGAATATTTGGCAAATGGACGGTCTGAAAGGTGTTATTCCGAATAGTTGTAAAGATGAAATTATAGACATTTCGGATTTTTTTGAAACCAAAACAGAAATAAAAAAATGCAAAGGTTGTGAAACTCAAAATATAAAGTCACACAATGGCATTTATTGCAACATTATGGATTGGGATATAGAAAAACCGATAAAATTTATATCTCTTTTAGAAAAGTAAAATATGCCAGAAACAAATAATATAAATGTAGATATACTTGATGATTTAATCATTGGAAGAGTAGAACCTCAAATCTATGCTTTTACAACCGAAACAATACCGAATTATCTAAAAGTTGGCGATACCTACCGACCAATTGAAATGCGATTGAATGAATGGCGTAAATACTTCCCTAACCTTGAAAAGAAGTTTGGAAATGTTGCAAAAGTTGATGACGAAACTTTTTTCAGAGATTATGCAGTTCATTTTTTTCTTGAAAACGAATTAAAAAGAAGCAGATTAAAGCCTAACGCTTTAAAAGAAATCCCATACTACTCAAATGAGTTTTTTGAAAACGCAACAGAGGACGATCTAAAAGAAGCAATTGAAGATATAAAAAGCGGACATCAAAACAACCAATCAAAATATCAATATTATCGCTTTGACGAAAGTCATATTCCTATTACACATACGTACACAAGAATAGAAGAATATCCACTAAGACCCAATCAACAAAAAACAGTAGATAATTTTCGAAAAGCTTTAAATAAAGGCAGAGCCAATTTGTTGATGTATGCAGTAATGCGTTTTGGCAAATCATTTACCTCAATGTGTTGTGCTGTTGAAATGGGAGCTAAACTTGTCGTTGTAGTTTCTGCAAAAGCTGATGTGAAAGAAGAATGGAAAAAAACGGTTGAAAGCCATATTAAATTTGATGGCTATTGTTTTTTAGATAGTACTTCTCTCCTAACAAGCGATACGATTATTGCCGAAAAACAAAAGGCAAAAGAAAAAATCGTTTTATTTCTGACCTTACAAGACTTGCAAGGAGTCGAAATAAAATCAAAACATAAAGAAATATTTGAAAATCAAATTGACTTATTGCTTATTGACGAAACACATTTTGGAGCAAGAGCAACTGAATATGGAAAAGTCTTAAAAGAGGAAAATTTAAGTGCTAAAGAAATAAAAAGCGAATTAAAGCTCAATGACAATACTTTAGACGATTTAGAAATTACCAATAAAGTTTTTAATGCAAAAATTCGCATTCATCTTTCTGGTACTCCTTATCGTATTTTGATGAATAGCGAGTTCACGAATGATGATATTATTGCATTCTATCAATTCACAAACATTGCAGAAGACCAAGAAAAATGGGATTTAGAAAATCTAAATAAAGATGAAATCAAAGAATGGGATAATCCTTATTATGGTTTTCCTCAAATGATTCGCTTTGCTTTTAATCCCAATCAATCTTCCCGTAAAAAAATGGAAGAAATGAAAAAGAAAGGTGTAACCTATGCTTTTTCAGAACTTTTCAGACCGCAATCAATAACCATAGACAAAGAACATAAGCTTCATAAAAAATTCAAATACGAACAAGAAATACTTGACTTGCTAAAAGTCATTGATGGTTCAGAAGAAGATGCCAATTTATTAAGCTTCCTAGACTACGATAAAATTAAAGAGGGCAAAATGTGTCGTCATATTGTTTGTGTTTTGCCTTACAGAGCATCTTGTGATGCATTAGAGAAATTAATTGAGAACAACAAGTTTAAACATCTTAGCAATTACGAAATCATAAATATCTCTGGAGTTGAGAACGAAAAAAACTACAAAGACACACAATCAGTTCAAGCCAAAATAAAAAAATGTGAAAGTGAAAATGTAAAAACTATCACTTTGACAGTAAACAGAATGCTCACAGGTAGCACAGTACACCAATGGGATACTATGCTTTACCTAAAAGATACCGCTTCTCCACAAGAATACGACCAGGCAATTTTTCGTTTGCAAAATCAGTTCATAAAAATTTTCAAAGAGCCGAATGGTGATGTGGTCAAATTCAATATGAAACCACAAACTTTGTTGGTTGACTTTAACCCCAATAGAATGTTCCAAATACAGGAACATAAATCACAGATTTACAATGTAAATACTGATAAAAACGGCAACAGTTTATTAGAAGAACGAATCCGCAAAGAGCTTGAAATATCTCCAATTGTAGTTTTAAACAACAATAAAATTGTTCAAATACAACCTGCTGATATTTTGGATGCTGTTCGAAAATATTCGAGTAGTAGAAGCGTATTTGATGAAGCTACAACTATTTCCATTGATATGTCTTTGTTGGATATTGACGCAATCAAAACCGAAATTGAAAGACAAGGAAAAATTGGTTCTCGTCAAGGATTAGAAATTCCACCATCAAAAGGCGAAGGAGACGAAATTGATATAGATGATACTTCCGATAGTGATGAGGACGAAAATGAAGAAAATGCAAAATCCAAATCAAAAGATGATGAAGCAGTAAATGATTACAAAGGTCAATTTGCTATGTATTATGCAAGGATTTTATTCTTTGCATTTTTGACAGATTCAAGAGTTAAATCTTTACAAGAAACCATTAACCACATCAGAGAGAATGCTGATAATTTGCGAATAGCTTCAAATTTGAGCCTTGAAATCACCATACTTGATTTGTTTCAAAAGCACATCAACCCATTTATTTTAAGCGAACTAGATTATAAAATTCACAACATTAATTCATTAGCCAATGATTCCGCAATTTCTCCAATAGAAAGAGCGAGTAATGCAATGAAAAAGTTTAGTCGCTTGTCAGATTCAGAAATTGTAACCCCCGAATTTGTTACCGACAAAATCATAAACGGTTTGCCAGCCAAAGCCATTGACAAGAATACAATGCTTTTAGATATTGCTTCCAAACAAGGCGAGTTTGTATATGCCGTATATAAAAAGTTTGGCAAAGAAGTAGCCAACAAATTCTACTCAATACCAACATCAAAAATTGCGTATGAGTTTACTAGAAAAGTGTACAGGCTACTTGAATTAGATGTTAAACTAATTGAAGCTAACTACACATCTTACGATTTAATCAATGAAAACAAATTCATTGAAAAAGAAACCATCAAAATAAACAACAAGAAAATGAAATTCAATGTAATAGTAGGCAATCCGCCTTATCAGCAAAGTGACGGTGGTGCTCAAGCAAGTGCCAAACCAATTTACAATCTTTTTGTAGATGTAGCAAAGCAGTTAAGTCCTAGCAACATTGCTATGATTATGCCTACAAGATGGTTTGCAGGTGGTAGAGGATTAAATGAGTTTAGAGACCAAATGCTTAATGATACTCATATTTCGGAACTACACGATTTCCTGAAACCTGAATTAATTTTTCAAAATATAAACCTGAGAGGTGGCATCTGTTATTTCCTTTGGGACAAAGCGTATGATAACACACAAGAATTAACTAAAGTCTTTACTTATAGAGATGATTTAATTCCAAAAATGAACAATCGTAGCTTAAAAACAGAAGACTCTGATATACTTATTAGACACAGTATAGGTATTGAAATGATTATTAAAATTAACTCACATCCTGATTTTGAATCTTTTGAAAAACATATTTCATCATTAAGACCTTTTGGTTTTAGAGGGTATTTTACAAAAGATGTAAAATTTCGTGAATCCAAAAAAGGATTGAATAACCCTGTTATTTGTTATGGAAAAGGTAAACAAACTGGTTTTCTAGAAAGGGAGGAAATTACTAAAAATACAGAATGGATTGACAAGTTTAAAGTCTATACACCAAGAGCAAATAACATTGGTACAGAATTAAATGACGATAATCTTAATTCATTTGTAGGTATTCCAAATACAATTTGTACGGAATCCTATTTAGTAATTGGTGTTGACCTAGAGTTAAATCAATCGTCTGCAACAAACCTTTGCAAATACTTAACTACAAAATTTGCAAGATTTCAACACAGTCTAGGAAAAGCAAGTCAAGATGCGACTTCTAAAACTTTCCGTTTTGTGCCTACTCAAAACTTCACATATAATTCAGATATAGACTGGAGTAAATCGACAGTTGAAATTGACAAACAATTGTACAAAAAGTATAAATTAACAATGGAGGAAATTGAGTTTATGGAAAGTATGATAAAATCAATGGCAGAGTAATCAAAGTAATATTTAATGTATGGACTTTCAAAACTTATATGAATATTACGAATACCTTGAAAAAGATACTAATTTCCAGTATTTGGATTTAAATAAATATAAATTTATCACGGCTCTACGAGATAAGTCAGAAAACGAAAATACTAAAAAACTTTGTTCGTATGAGTTGTTTTTTGCTGACTTTGCAATAGAAAACGGCATACAAGTTCCAAAATTTCAAGTAGGTGAAAACGCTTATCCTACATTGGAATTATTTGACGATAATTTTGATTACATCAAAACAAGAGCAAACAAAGTACAAAACCCAAAATACAAAGCAAAATACAATCATTTACTTTGGTTAAGCTCACAGAAACACATTGATTTTGCCAAAGAAGCAATTGAAAGTTATTTATTACTTTTAAAAAATTCTTCGTTTTCAGTTGAAGATAATTTGCAATGTTTTTCATTTGGCAAGTACTTCAAAAATTTTTTTATCCTTAGCCAAACTGTAAACCATAAAAAAGATGAAAGTATAAGTTATTTGGTTTCGCTTTTGGAAAGTGATAAACTAAACGATTTTACAAAGTATTCATTGATGGATTTTATCATTGAGAATGGTAAAAAAATAGATTCTTCAATTACTCAAAAATTCTTCGATTACTCAAAAAATAAAATTTCCAATTTAGACGAAAGGGTTTTAGAAAGTTATTTAAAATTACTCGTGATTCTTAGTCAAAAACTTAATTCTTCACCAAGTGAATTTCATGAAAAATTAGGTGATTATCATATTTCCCAACTTGAAAATGAAAAAAACAAAGGTTTTATCGCTCATCATTATTATACAAACGCTTTAGAAGAATATAAAAAGGCTAATAATAAAGAAAAGATTGAGCAAACCGCTGTTTTATTGGAGCAAGCAAAAAAGACTATTGACCTTAAAAAAGTTTCCTTTGAATTGAAAGATGAGAAATATAATAAGCTTTTAAACCAATGGTGGGATTCTATTAAGGAAAAAGCCACACAATTAATCGAAAACGGAAATTCTAAGGATATATACGGTTATTTGATTTTAGATAATTTATTACCTAAAGCTGCTGTTTTGAATGAAGAAATAAAACCTGTTATGCTTGATTTAGTTTCAACAATGACATTTGACATTAACAAAAACGTCAGCAAAAAGAAATCCGGTGTTATCAACCCTTATTCACTTCATATAAATAATTTTACTATCAATCATATTGGGCTTGTTGTTTCAAAAGGATTTAAAAGTGGCAAAATTTCATTTGACAGTTTAGTTAACTACTTAAAAAATGATTCTTGGTACGGTCAAGATTTTACTTATTTGGACACTAACAAAGAAACACAAGGATTTAATTGGATTGAATTACTTACTCCAGCATTACAAAGCTTCTTTGTTCAAACTGAAATTGATTTAAAACAAATAAACATAATCCACAAGGCTACATTTTGGCAATAGACAGTTTGGTATTGAAATTTGAAGGTCTTTTACGTGAATTATCCAGAATGATTGGTGCTCAAACAATAGAAATTAAAGACAACGGTACAGAAGAAAGGATTGGTTTCGACAAATTATTGGAGAATGAAAAGCTAAAAGCATTGATTCCAGAAGATGATATTGCTTTTTTTAAGTTTTTGTTCACTTCAAGCGGAATGAATTTAAGAAACAATGTTGCTCATTGCTTTTTTACGACTAAAAATTATACATCCGCAGTTATGCTTTTACTAATTGTTGCACTGTTAAGGCTTGGTAATTATAAACTTGAAACGAAAGAAAAAGAATCATAAAATGGAAATTCCAACGCTTCACAGCCACACTCATTGCCAAGTCGCACCAGCCCAATCTCAAGCCAAAACTTGGCGGCAGCGTGTGTCTGTCCAACCGCACGACCAAAACGACCGACAAACCAGCGGACGAAAAAGAACACCGAAGCGATAACATCACCTATACGCAAGCAGGGGTTTCGTGCTTCGTAGGACAGGTAAGTGCTAAATTTAAAGTTCAGTTTTTCGCAGGAAGTTCAGTTGTTAAATTCCCTGCCTGCGTATAGCTGAGAACCGTCAGGCTGTGAAAAAACCCTGTTTATAATCCAAAAAACCAAAAAAAACGCTGGTTTTTGAATGTAATAGAAGCCATTTGCGAAAGGGTTATTTTTAAGCCGCATTATTTTGTTGCCAAAAAACGTGGGCTGTAAAACGATGTTTTGAGGTGGGTTTGGGTGAAAAAAACTATTTTATTTCATAGTTTTTTATTATTTTTGAAAAAATATTAAACGTCAAGTTTTTTCACAGACTGACGTTGGCAGAGATTTTTGGAGAACGAAGACGAAAACAAAAACGAAAAAGATATATGAGATCAAATATAAAACTACTAATTTTTACAATATTCATTTCCAATATAACATTTGGACAAAAAGTTTGCAATGAATTTTACAATAAAAAATTTAGTAAAAGTGAATTAGTTGCAGACATAGAATTTATAAAAGAAAAAATATTAAATGCACATATAAATCCATTTACAGAAATTTCAAAAGAAGAATTTGAAAAAAATATTATTCAAATTGAAAATTCATTAAAAGACGGAATGACTCAAAAAGATTTTTACTTTTTAGCAAAACCAATTTTTGTAAAATTAAACGATGAGCATAGTGGTTTAAATGATTTTTGTATAACTGATAGCATTAAGAACAATATTAAATTTTTTCCTTTAAGATTTAAATATGAAAATCAAAAAGTTATTTTAACTGAAAATTATAGTGGTGAAAGCATAAATAATGGTGATGAATTGTTATCTATAAATGAGTTTTCTATTGAAAATATAATTGAAGGCTGTTCAAATCAAGTTTTTGGTATTTCTGAAGAACGAAAAACTATTGCAGTAGAAAAGTTATGGCTATATTTATCAAAATTCTGTTTTTTCATAACTGATGATTTTAATTTAAAATTTAAAAGTGGAAAAATAATATTAATTAAAGGACAAAATTGGGAAGAATTAAACAAAAACGTACAACAAACAAAGAAAAAAGATACTAATATTTCAATTTTAAAATATGAAAAAATTAAAGATTTTGGTTATCTAACAATAAACTCATTTAATGATAAACAAATAAAATATGATAAATGGGAATTGAAAATTGATTCGATTTTTTCAAAAATTAAAAATGACAAAGTGCAAAAACTCATTATTGATGTTAGTAATAATGGTGGAGGAAATTCAGCTATTGGAAATTTAATAATTGATTATTTCTCTAATAAGAGTTACAAAGATTATGGTGGAAAATGGAAAAAAAGCAAAGAGTATTCAGACTTTATGAAAAAAAATGATTTTGAATATGCACCATATGAAAAATTACAAAATGGTGAATTAATGCCTCTTGTTTCAGATGAAAATAAACCTTCAAAAAACAAAAATAGGTTTAACGGTAAAACGTAAATTTTAGTAGGTGAAAACACCTTTTCGAGTGCAATGATGTTTGCAATAATGGTTTTAGACAATAATTTAGCAACTGTAATTGGAGAAACTCCTAGCAAAGGACATCCTAATCATTTTGGTGAATTAATTGGATTTATTACTCCAAATACAGAATTAAATTTTAGGTTTGGTGTTAAAGAATGGATTAGACCTTCAGGGAAAACTGAAAACAACAAATTAATTCCAAATATAATGATTGACTTGCATAATAAAACAAAAGAAGAAATAGTCGAATTGCTAAAATAAAACCATCTGCCAACAACAGTTTGCAATAATGGCGGGTTTTGGGCTTAATTTAAAGTTGGTTTTGTACTTTCAAAGTCAGTGTTTAACCGAAAGTTTAGGCTTCCTTAATCCGCCACATCGCCAAGCTGCCAAACGTCAGGCTGTGAAAAAACCCTGTTTATAACCAAAAAAACGCTGGTTTTTGAATGTAATAGAAGCCAATTGCGAAAGGGTTATTTTTATGCCGCATTATTTTGTTGCCAAATAATGTGGGCTGTAAAACGATGTTTTGAGGTGGGTTTGGGTAAAAAAAACTATTGTATTTCAATGTTTTTTATTATTTTTTAAAAATATTTAACAACAGTTTTTTCACAAACTGACGTTAGCAGAAAGTGCAGAAAAAATCAGTAGAAAAAGAAAAACAAAACAGAAATGAAGCAAATTTTAACTCTTATAATTCTTGTTTCTTTTAGTAATTGCGGAAAAAATATAAAAATGAAAAAATTCAATTCCGAATATAATTATTCAGTAAACATTCCTGAAAATTGGAGTGAATATGAAACTGATGAAAAAAACACAAATGCTTTTTTTGACACAACTCAATGGACAGGAAATTTAAGAATAACTCCAATGAATTATGAAATCAAAAATGCAAAGGGATTTTTAAGAGAAATATTAAGAGAAGAAAACGGCCAAAATATAGATTGGAAAAATATACAAGGAGTTTACTATGTTGAAAATGTAAAAAATGAAGAAATAAATTATTGGTGTTTAATAGAAAAGAACAAACTTTACATTTGCTCTTTTACTATTGGAAATCTTAATGGAAAAAGCGAAATTGAAATGGAATTAAAAAAGATTGTAGAAATATTGAAATCAATTGAAACTAAATAAAGCACCATCTGCTAACAGCTAGAGTTTCG
>NZ_MUGT01000157.1:10827-14376 GCF_002217205.1 Flavobacterium branchiophilum NBRC 15030 = ATCC 35035
AATGAATTGTAATCAACGAATACCTCTAAAAAATATTGTTTATGAGTTAAACTCGTGTTGAACGAACTGAAAGAAAACGAATACCTATAAAAAATAAAAATACATGAGTTAAACCGATTACATTCACGCCCCTTATGGGTTTATCGAAAAGTTTTTGTTAGCATTTTAAGAGGATTTGGTTCCTCTTTTTTTATGAAAAATTTGTAAATAAATGCTATTTTATTTCATAGTTTTTACTATTTTTGAAAAATAATTTACTACATCCGAATAACCAACTGATATTTATAATAATTTTACCAAAAAAATTACATATTAAGAAATAAAATTACAATGACTAAAATATTAAATTTTCTTTTATTTATTCCATTAATTTCATTAGCTCAAGAAAAAAGCGAGCATAAATCTGTTTATCCAAATTATGTTGGAGATATCGAATTTAATGCAACAATTGACAATAAAGATTTTGAATTATGCAATTCAAAACATATTTTTCAATACTTTAATAATTCTGATGGTTTAGAATACGAAGGAGAAAAATTGGCGATTGAAAAAGAGTTTACTGAAAAATACAAATCTGAAATAGTTATAAATGAAACGGGGTTAATAAGAATTAATTTTGTTGTTAATTGTAAAGGAAAAACAGACCGATTTCGATTGATATCAATGGACGAAAATTATGAAGAAAAATTTTTTGCTCCAACTATAACTGATCAATTGATGCGTATTACAAAAAACCTAAACGGTTGGAAAGGAAAAAAATACAAAGGAAAAGATATAGATTATTATCAATATTTGATTTTTAAAATTGAAAATGGACAATTAAAAGAAATATTACCATGAAAAAATTAATTTGTTTACTAATATTCTTCCCCATTTATTTGTTTTCTCAACCCAATTGTAATGCCTTTTTATACAAAGGAGATACCTTACAATACAAAGCCTGTATTGAAGCAGAAAAAATTGAAAATTTTAATCAATTTCAAAGAGAATTTCATGAAATTTTAGATAATTCCATTAAAATTTGCCCTAATTTTGCATACGCTTATAGAGAAAAATCAACAGCATATTTAAAAAGTGGCGATTTTTTAACTTGGAAAAACTTAATAGACAAAGCCGTAGCATTAGATTTTGGTTTAAATTTAGGATATCGTGCTTGGTGTCGTTATCAATTTTTTCGAGATTATAAAGGAGCAATTAAAGACATTGAAAAACTTGACAGTTTAGTTAATTATGATATAGGATATTCAATAAATGGCGATTATCATTTGAATTTTGCAAAAGGAATGTGTTATAGTGCAATTAATCAAAAGCAAAAAGCAATAAAAATATTCCATGACCAATTGAATACAAAAGGTTATTCCGCTGGTTTGTATGATTATTTTCAACTCGGAGTAACTTATTATGAAACAAACGATGTGAAAAATGCTTTAAAATATTTTGATATACAAAGCAAAATAAACGAATTTGCTGACAACGAATATTATAAATGTAAAATCTATAAATTACTAAAAAACGTAGCAGAATATAAAAAACATAAAGAAATAGCATTAAAATTATATAACGAAAATAAAAAATTGTTTGATCAATATACTAGACATTTCAATAGTGTTTATTATGAAACTATAGCCAATGAATAATAAATTAAGTACGAAAATTTTTTTAAATTTAAAAAAATATTTTTTTATGAATTTTAACAATAAAAAAAATATTTTTTTACAATATTCTTTTTTATGTATTTTTTCTTATTTTATTATTTTTGAAAAATAATTAACGGCAAGTTTTTTTATAGACTGACGTTTGTAGTAATAGTTCAGAACCTTAAAGAGATAATATGGCTTACGATTGGACACTTTTTTTAAACGAAGAATTTCATCCGACATTTCAAGAAGAACTAAGTAGACAGTTATTTGAAAAAGGAAGTGTTGGAAAAGGCATTGAAAATTTTGAAAATTATGACTTCCAATTAATTGTGGGACTAAGGGATTTAGAAATTAAGCAAATTGGCACTAAAGTGATTGCAAAAATAGATTTCATAACTCCTGGTTCTTTTCAAATTCCTATTGAAATATATTGGACATCTAAAGATTTAGATAATCTACTAAAAGTTCATAAAAATGATGTTTCAGAATTAATTAGATGTGGAAATCAATTGGAATGAAAAAATTCCGATGGAAAATATATTACCATATATGTATGAAATAGAAGAACCTGAATAAAACTACTACCGCCAACACCTAGTGTTTCACTCCAACTCTAAGACAAGCAATGAATTAAAATCAAAGAAAGTTTATAAATTTACATGATTAAAACCAATTACATGCACACCCTTTATGGAGTTATCGAAAAGTTTTTTGTTAGCATTTCAAGAGGATTTGGTTCCACTTTTTTTATGAAAATTTATAAATAAATGCTGTTTTTTTGGGTCGAATATTTGAAAGTTGGTATTGACTTGTTTAGCCCCGATAGCAATGGAAATCCTTTTGTTTTTTGTTTCGTGGGGTTGTTTGTTCCATAAGGGCTGTTTTTGTGCATGGGGCCTCTATTAGAAATGGGCAAAAAACAAAAGATTGCAATGGATAGCGGGACAAGTGTTGATTGAAAACGGGGTGTTGTGCTACTTATATTTATACATTAGTCTTATTTATTGGTTTATTTTTTTGTTTTATTTTTTATTGAAATATAATATTAATACTTTTTTTCTTGTTTTTTTGTTAAATATAATGGGCTACGCTTGTTTGCTATTGCTCGGGTGGCAACAGTGGACTAAAGTATCCATTTTGGTGTTAGACTAATTTAGAATCCTACGGCTGCATTATCGCCACGCTTGTCGGCACCGCCTTCGAGTGTGCCGTTGGGTTGCACCAAAATAGCATCGACCTCGCCAATGATGGGGTTTTCTTTTTCGTTGATGTTATATCCTTTTGATTTTAAGTCAATTAGCAGTTGAGGATTGAAGCTATTGGGCTCAAAAGTTACCACATCGGGCAGCCATTGGTGATGAAAACGAGGGGCATCTACGGCTTGTTGCATGGTCATTTGGTGTTCATACACGTTTAGGATTGTTTGCAAAACCGACGTAATGATGGTAGAACCGCCTGGAGTTCCTACTACCATATACAATTTGTCATTTTTTTCTACAATAGTTGGCGACATGGAGCTGAGCATCCTTTTTTGTGGTGCAATGCTGTTGGCCTCCGAGCCTGTAAGCCCATATAAATTGGGTATTCCGGGTTTTGCACTAAAATCGTCCATTTGATTATTTAAGAAAAAACCTAATTCTTCGCAATATATTTTGGAGCCATAATTGTCGTTGAGGGTTGTGGTTACGGCAACGGCATTGCCAAAGGGATCTACAATGGAATAATGTGTGGTTTGTTTGCTTTCGGTATTTTGGGTTCGACCCGCAGCAATTTCTGAAGATTTAGTGGCTTTGTCAAATGAAAAATCGTGCATCCGTTGGGCAATATAGGTGTTGTTGAGCAGTTGGTCGAGGGGGATTTGTACAAAATCGGGGTCGCCCAAAAAGTGGTTTCTATCTGCATAAGCCCT
>NZ_MUGT01000157.1:14532-14793 GCF_002217205.1 Flavobacterium branchiophilum NBRC 15030 = ATCC 35035
TGATGGTATCGTTTTGCTTGTATTTTTTAGAAAAAAGGCTCTGATTGCCATTAATTTCTATCAACTTGTCGTGGTATTCGTTTAAACTTTCGGCCTGAAAAGCGGTAACAACCACTCCCCTTTCGGCTAGTTGGATTACGGGTTCCATGATTTGCTTGATGGGCAAAGTACCCCATTTTTCGTGTACGGCAAAAAGCCCTGCTATGGTTCCTGGAACACCCACTGCATAGGCGGTTTCGGTACTTTTGCCTGGCACTACAT
>NZ_MUGT01000158.1 GCF_002217205.1 Flavobacterium branchiophilum NBRC 15030 = ATCC 35035
AACTAAACGACATTGATTTATAAACTGTACCTTTTGTTGCTGCTCCATGTCTAAAAGCATTTTTTGAGAAAGGTATTTTTGGGGTATCAATCTATTTTGATCCATTTTTTTTCGCTATTTAATTGAAAACTCCCTACATGTTCCTTATTCCAATCCTTTGGTCCTATTAATGACAAAAAATGTTCGCCATGTTTGTTTTCATACAAATGATATATTTCGCCAATAACGGGTTCAAACGAAAACTTAGATTTATATATAACTTCATTCCACTCAAACTCCATCATGAGCTTTTCAAATTGCAATTTAAGCTCACTAAACTTTTGTTCAAATTCTTTATTTACTTGTCTTACCCCCCTTGTTTTCCATGCCGCCACATCATCTATTTGAATGACGGGTGCCCCCACTTGGGTCGGATAAGACAACCTATTGGCATGATACCCTAATACAGCATCATATACAACTTGATCAGGTAATTTCTTATTCATAATGATTTTTTTAATATTTTATATAAATTACAATCCATTTACCGTTTGGATATTGTATTATTTGATATCGCTTTTTGACGACTGCATTTGAATCTGCAAATGGCTCCATTGCGTTTGCTTGCATGCTTGGTTTTACAATTTTCTACCCTTTGCCGCCATAGCACATAACTCTTCCATGTTAATGATTTTTTCATCAATATTTTAACATCGGCTTCTTTCAAACCAAATTGAAATTCAATAGCCTCAAAGGGTGTTCTGTCCTCCCAAGCCATTTCTATAATCCTATCTTGGGCAATTTCATTCCATTGCCTTGTTGTCCTATTTACCATGTGTTTAATATTTATCTAAAAACATTAGACAAAAATACAGCAAAAATTTGAATTGCATTTATTTTTTTTCTTATTTTAATAAAAAAATATATATATTAAATAAGCTGTTCCTTTCTAGAAGCTATTTCCAGCCATACATTACAAGTCCTCGCCCCAAAAAAGTGTTTTTCTATGGTATAAAAAGAGCTTCCTCTGGTCGCTTTTTTATACCAAGAAAAACTACTTTTTGGGCCTCCGGGCTTTTCATTGCTGTCTGGGCTAGTGCATTAGAATGTAAAACAAACTTTGGAATAAAAATTTAAAAAATAAGATAATATATTTTTTCAAATTTAAAATAAACTTTATTTTATAACATTGTTGTCCGATAAAAAAGAAGACAAATTAATGGCTTCTTAAAAAACATCGTATTTTTGTGTTGCAAAACTAAAATATCGATGGGCAAAAATAAGTATTTTTTCAACAAAAACTGTTTTCGGACAGTTGATTTCTTTATTAGATAATTCTATGATTCATAAAGCCGTAAAAAGCATGATTCGGATAGGTATGTAAAACATTTCAAATGTCAAGATCATTTGTTCAGTATGGTTTTTTGCTGTTTAGAAAAATGTAATACATTGCGTGAAGTTTCGGTAGGAATATTAGGTTTATCAGGCAAAGAGGAAACCGTCAGAATCAATCATTTTCCAAAAAAGAGTACTTTGGCAGATACAAGCAAGGGAAGGAAAGTAAAATTTTTTGAAGAAATATATAGCAACCTACTCAAGAAATATAGCTTTGTTTTGTCGAACAGTCGAATTGAGATAGCTTTAGGTAAAAAGGTCAAAATAGTTGATAGCACAACGATATGCCTGTTTAAAGACATATTAGAATGCGTCAGGCTGTGAAAAAACCCTGTTTATTATCCAAAAAACCAAAAAAACGCTGGTTTTTGAATGTAATAGAAGCCATTTGCGAAAGGGTTATTTTTAAGCAGCATTATTTTGTTTCTAAATAATGTGTGCTGTAAAACGATGTTTTGAGGTGGGTTTGGGTAAAAAAAACTATTTTATTTCAATGTTTTTTATTATTTTTGAAGAATATTTAACGACAGTTTTTTTACAGACTGACGATAGTGGTAATTTTGACCGAGCCATGAACAAACAAATAAAGAGTAAAAATGAACGGAATAACATACATTGAAAATTTTATTGACAATCCAACAGAATTATTCAATATTCTCACAAAAACTATTAATTGGGACGAAAGAATGTCTGCACGAAAAACAGCAAGTTTCGGCAAAGCATATAATTATTCACAAATTGATTACCCATATCAAGAATTTCTACCTGAAATTGAAACAATAATTAAACAACTGAAACCAATAATTGGATTTGAAGCAAACAATTGTTTAATCAATTATTATATGGATGGAAAATCAAAAATGGGTTATCATTCAGACCAAACAGATATTTTAGAAACTAACACCGGAATTGCAATAGTTTCAATTGGAGAACTAAGAATTTTAAAATTTAGGAATATTGAAAATCCAGACAAATTTTTTACTTATGAATTGACAGCAGGAAGTTTAGTTTATATGACACAAGAAATTCAAACAATATGGCAACATTCAATTCCAAAATCGAACACCGAAAATGCCAGAATTAGCTTAACTTTTAGACAAATAAAATAAAAAAAACACTAACAACTAGCATTTCCTTGCGGCTTCAAGCCGAGCAATGAATTGTAATCAACGAATACCTATAAAATATAAAATCCATGAGATAAACCGATTACATTAACCCTCTTTATGGGTTTATCGAAAAATTTTTTGTTAGCATTTTAAGAGGATTTGGTTCCTCTTTTTTTATAAAAATTGGTAAATAAATGCTATTTTATTTCATAGTTTTTTATTATTTTTTAAAAAATATTGTCTGCCCTTTTTTTACATAGTACCGTTAGGTGTATTTTAAAAAAAATCATGAATAAAATGGAAAATGATGGATTAGAGTTTACTATTATACGTGGTATAATAGATAATTCTCAAAGAAAATTAATTTTAAAACAAGAGTTCATTCAATTTGAAAGTAACGATAGGGTTTCAAATCCTTACACAACTTTCAAAAGTAATGAAATTTTAGAATTCCGAAATGGATTACTTTTAAATTAACTTTTGGAAGAGAATATTTTATTTATATAAAAAACAATCAAAACAAAATAATTAAAATAAATTTCAGAACATATTTTGGTAGAAAAAAAACAGAATATCACAACCTGTATGTTAACATAATTCAAAACATCATAAAATTTTATTTTGATAATAAAGTAGTCGAATATATCAAAAGGTATGAAAACAAAGAAGCATTTACAATTGGTGAAGTTAAATTTAGTGTTGATGGCGTTACAATACAAGTTAGCGGAATTATAAACCAATCTGAAAAAATGATTGCGTGGAATAATATTAGAACTAAAGATTATATTACATATTTCTCAATATATTCTGCAGAAGATCCTAGCAAAATAAATAGAGGTTATAGTTATTTAAACGATTGGAACACTTATGTTCTGTATTGTGTATTAAGATCAATATTGAATAGTCAAGGAATAGAAAAATGGGTTTAAAAAAAGAACAACCGTCGAATGCTAGCATGTTGTTTTGCACGGTACACCATCAATGAATTATTTATCGATACAAATGATGTTTTTCAATCGATTATTTAGAGTTGCAATAAAATTATTTTTTTGTAAATTAATTATTAAAATAAAAATATAATAAGATAAATTAGTATAAAATAAAATATTTTACTTTAGTATTTTTTTATATTATATTGTACATGTATTGCTATTGAAATTATAATAGAACATGAGAATATAACAATTACACTTACTTTAAAAAACAATCCATAAATTGAGGTAAATTTAAAAAATTAGTTTGTTTTTCAAATTTATTGAAAAAAAATGGTACTTTTGAATACAAAAATCTTCAAAATGAGTGAATTAATAAAAATATACGAGGACAATCCCAACGAGGCGGCTATTCAAAAAGTAGTTAAAGTACTTCAAAATGGTGGTTTGATTATTTATCCTACCGACACCGTTTATGGATTGGGTTGCGATATAACAAATTCAAAGGCATTAGAAAAAATTGCTAAAATAAAAGGAATCAAACTGGAAAAAGCTCCTTTTTCGTTTATATGTCATGATTTGAGTAATTTGTCAGATTATATTCGTCAAATAGATACTGCTACTTTCAAGATTTTGAAAAGGGCTTTGCCTGGTGCCTATACCTTTATTTTGCCTGGCAATAATAATTTGCCCAAAGAATTTAAAAAAAAGAAAACGGTTGGAATTAGAGTTCCTGATAATAATATTGCCCGTCAAATTGTTAAAACATTAGGAAATCCAATTGTTTCAACCTCTATTCGAGATGAAGATGAACTGATAGAATATACCACAGACCCCGAATTGATATTTGAAAAATGGCAAAATAAAGTAGATTTGGTAATAGATGGAGGTTATGGCAGCAATGTGGCTTCTACTATTGTGGATTTATCGGGTTTTGAACCAGTAATTTTGAGAGAAGGCAAAGGAAGCATTGATTTTATTTGATAAAAAAAATCCATAATCGTAATTATGGATTTTTTCTTAAAAAAACTGTTATTTGTTAAAAGAAACCTAATTTATTTTTGTTATACGAAATTAACATATTTTTAGTTTGACGGTAGTGATCCAACATCATTTTGTGATTTTCTCTACCAAAACCTGATTTTTTATAACCACCAAAAGGAGCATGTGCTGGGTAAGCATGATAATTATTTACCCAAACTCTTCCCGCCTTAATGGCTCTTGGTACCTGATAAATTTGATGTGCATCTCGTGTCCACACTCCTGCTCCAAGGCCGTAAAGGGTGTCGTTAGCAATTTCAATAGCCTCTTCTACCGTTTTGAAAGTGGTAACACATGTTACTGGTCCAAAAATTTCTTCTTGAAATATACGCATTTTATTATGCCCCTTAAAAATGGTTGGCTGGATGTAGTAACCACCTTGCAACTCACCATCGAGCTGATTTACAGCACCTCCACATAAAACTTCGGCTCCTTCTTCTCGGCCAAGTTTCAAATAAGATTGTATTTTTTCGTATTGATCATTAGAAGCTTGTGCCCCCATCATGACAGTTCCATCTAAAGGATGACCTGTTTTTATGGCATTGGTTCGCTGAATAACACGTTCCATAAATTTTTCGTAAATATCTTCCTGTACTAATATTCTAGAGGGACATGTACACACTTCTCCTTGGTTGAGTGCAAACAATACGGCTCCTTCTACAGCTTTGTCAAAAAAAGCATCATCGGCATCGGCTACCGAGCTGAAGAAAATATTTGGTGATTTTCCTCCTAATTCCATCGTTACAGGAACTAAATTTTCTGAAGCATATTGCATGATAAGTCGCCCAGTAGTGGTTTCGCCCGTAAAAGAAACTTTTGCAACTCGTTCTGATTGTGCCAATGGTTTACCCGCTTCTAATCCAAAACCCGTTACTACATTTAATACACCAGGAGGCAACAAATCATGAATAATTTCTAATAAAATCATAATGGAGGTTGGGGTTTGTTCTGCGGGTTTTACCACACAACAGTTTCCTGCGGCAAGGGCTGGAGCTATTTTCCAAGTGGCCATCAAGAGCGGGAAATTCCAAGGTATAATTTGACCAACTACTCCCAATGGTTCGCTCAAACAGATGCTTACAGTATCTTCGTCATGCTCTGAAATTGTTCCTTCTTCGGCACGGATTACACTTGCAAAATATCTAAAATGATCGATTACCAAAGGCAAATCTGCTGCACGAGTTTCTCTTATGGCTTTACCGTTATCAATAGCTTCTACCACGGCTAGGTATTCTAAATTAGCCTCAATTCTATCGGCAATTTTATTCAAAACACTGCTTCGGTATGTGGGCGAGGTTTTGCCCCATGTTTTGAAAGCATCGTGAGCGGCATCCAATGCCAGCTCTACATCTGCTTTTGTAGATCGTGCGGCTTGAGTAAATACTTTTCCATCTACAGGCGAAATATTTTCAAAATATTCACCTCCTACAGGTGCCACAAATTGTCCACCAATATAATTATCATACTTTGCCTTAAATTCAGGTCTTTGTGCTACATTGCTCATATTAAATTCATTTTTAGTTTGGACAAAACTAGTTGCAAAATTCTATATACAATAGCATTTTTCATTCAAAAAATAGCACAAAATTTCCAATTTCATTTTTTTATTCTAAAATATTTCTATTATTGATAAAAAAACAAATAAAAATAAAAAATGGAATATCAATAAACATTTCTGTTTTGATAATCCATTTTTTCTTAAACAAATATTTTTAAATTATTAAAAAATAAATTTCAGGAACTTATACCAAATATACA
>NZ_MUGT01000159.1 GCF_002217205.1 Flavobacterium branchiophilum NBRC 15030 = ATCC 35035
GTAAATAACTCGATAAAAATATATTAAATAAAAATTTATAAAATTAGTATTTGTATAACTAAAATAAATATAAAAAGCGACAAGTCCTCCATTTGGAAAAAAAATAAAACTACTTTTTGCCAAAAATATTGGTTGTTTTGCATTACATTTGCCAAGCAGACCGCCTTATCGCTGTTTATCGATAGATAAAGAGAGGAAAGTCCGGACACCACAGAGAAGCATAGCGGGTAACACCCGTCGGGTTGTGCAAACAATTTAGGACAAGTGCAACAGAAAGCAAGTACAGGTAATGCTGTAGTGAAACCAGGTAAACTCTATGCGGTGAAATTTCAAGTATATCGGCATTTAAGGGTTTCTCGTCCGTTGTCGAAGGGTAGAAAGATGGAGCAATTGAGTAATTGATTGCCTAGATAAATGATAAGGCATCAAAGCCATTTGATGACAGAATCCGGCTTATAGGTCTGCTTTTTTTTAACTATTTTTTTCGATTTGTACTTGCAAATAAATATTGTACGTGTATTACAAATGATTCATGCAATAAGTCAATTGATACTTAATCGGCTTCAATATCTTCATTTTCAACCATTTCAAAGAAACTAAAAATAGAACCTCCATAATTTTTTTGAAACGAAAAATGATCCAAGTGGTTCAAAGTGGTATGTTTGGAATGTTCTATTACAAGCATCCCTTCGGGATCTAAAATGGCTTTATCAAAAATTGATACGACCAGTTTTTCAAAAATTTTTTGATCCAAAGCATACGGCGGATCGGCAAAAATCACATCAAAAGTAGATTTGCATTTTTCGATATAGGCAAACACATCGCTTTTTACGGCAGCAATGTCAAAATCAAATTCGTCAGTAGTTTGTTTGATGTATTTGATACAACCAAAATCAGCATCAACACTCGTAATGTTGTTACTACCTCTTGAGGCAAACTCGTAACTGATGTTGCCAGTACCTGCAAATAAATCTAAAATTTTTAATTCGTCAAAATGAAAATGATTGTTCAAAACGTTGAACAAAGCTTCTTTACTCATGTCGGTTGTGGGCCGAACGGGCAAGTTTTTTGGAGGCGATAACCGTCTGCCTTTGAATTTTCCTGAAATAATTCTCATGCGTAAAAAAGGATAAAATGTTTTAAATTTTCGTGTATCGAAAAAATATTTTCTTCTTGTAATAAATTGATATCTAGTAAATTAACGTTTCTAACGTATTGATATACAATTTTAAAATAAACATCATCTGTAGTGATATCGCCCAACAACTCCAAACAAAAAAGTTCAGGATTCATTTGCAATTGCTCTGCAGTAAACAAAATATAATAAATAAAATCTTCGGGAGTACGGTATTCAAAGGTGTTGAATAGCAATAATTTTTGATTTTGAATTACAATAATTTCAAATAGCCCTTTTTGCTTGTGTACAAACATTTTTTTGGTAAGGTTGTTTTTTGAAATTTCTAGCAATCGAGTAACCAAAATGGCATGAGCATGTTTGTAATCGAATGAGCCAAAATAATCAATAAATCCATTATTAAAGTGGATAAATGGAATATATATAAGTGTCAAATCGTGGTTTTCTATTGGATCAAAATTAAAAGCATCTGTTTCATAAACCTTTGTATTAAATTTGATATAATCGGCAATGTGATTTTCGTCAAACAAAGATTTTGGAACAAAAGCCGACAAATTGTTGTTGTGTAACACTACAATATCTTCGTATTTTTGATGCAATTCTGGAAATTTTTCAAATAATTGTTCGAATAAATGACGAACATTGTTTTCTGTTTTATCTAATTTGAAATCCAATTCTTTTACCCATACAACAGATTGAGTGAGTGCATTTTTGGCACAAAAAGTAACTCCGTCAAGGCCAACTTGAACAATGAGTTTCTGATCATTTTTTTCGATAATCGTTTTGTTTTGGTTCATATAATTAGTCAAACAGCAATCAAATTTTAATAATTGGGAGGGGATTTATTGAATTTTTGAGGCAAGCAAATATATAACCGCCATTCTAATAGCCACTCCGTTTTCTACCTGATTCAGAATAACAGATTGTTTGGAATCTGCCACGTCCGAGGTAATTTCAACCCCTCTATTGATGGGGCCTGGATGCATTACAACAATTTCTTTGTCTAAACTATCCAAAATATTTTTGGTCAATCCATATTGTTGGGTATATTCTCTAGTCGAAGGAAAATAATTGACGTCCATACGTTCGTTTTGAACCCGCAACATATTGGCCACATCACACCAAGCCAATGCTTTTCTTAAATTGGGCTCTACCCGTACACCAAGTGCTTCTATATGTTTTGGAATAAGGGTGTTAGGGCCACAAACTTGTACCTCGGCACCTTGCATTTGAAGGGCATATATATTAGACAATGCTACACGAGAGTGTAATATATCGCCCACAATAACAACTTTTTTACCCGCAACATCGCCCAGTTTTTCTCGAATGGTATAACTGTCTAAAAGGGCTTGGGTTGGGTGTTCATGGGCCCCATCGCCTGCATTAACAATACTGGCTTTAACGTTTTTCGACAAAAAATGTGCCGCCCCCGGAGCACTATGCCTCATCACAACCATATCTACTTTCATGGCCAAAATATTGTTTACAGTATCTATTAACGTTTCTCCTTTTTTGACAGACGATTGTGCTGCCGAAAAACTAATCACATCTGCCGAAAGTCTTTTTTGAGCCAACTCAAACGATAGTTTCGTACGAGTACTGTTTTCAAAAAATATGTTGGCTATCGTAATGTCTCGCAACGAAGGCACTTTTTTGATAGGCCTATTGATGACTTCCTTAAAATGATCGGCTGTTTCAAATATAAGGGCAATATCCTTGGGATTTATATATTTGATACCTAACAAATGATTTACACTTAACTCGCTCATTATAAATGGTTTGATAAATTATTATTAACCGATGGGATAAGCAATACCGCATCTTCTCCCTCTTGTTCTTGCCAGGATACCTTTACTTTTTCGCTGTCAAAAGCATCTACTTGGCGACCCCGATAATCAGGCTGTATGGGCAAATCTCTACTAAATCTGCGATCGATAAGTACCAATAATTCAATACCAGACGGACGGCCAAAGGATTGAATGGCCGTTAATCCTGCCCGAATACTTCTGCCCGTATATAAAACATCGTCTATAAAAATAACTTTTTTGTTTTCTACTATAAAGTTAATTTGAGTTTTGTTGGCCTCCAATGGCTTTTCGGTTTTTCGAAAATCGTCTCTAAAAAAAGTAATATCCAAATATCCCATCACTATTTTGGGCACTTGATAATGTTGTTCTAAAATGTTTTTTAACCTTTCGGCCAAAAAAATGCCACGGGGTTGCATCCCTATCAATATAGTTTCTTGAAAATCCAAATGTTTTTCTATCAATTGACAAGCCAATCGATGCAAGATGATGTTCACTTCTGTTGAGGTAAGCAATATTTTCTGACTCATAACAACTCTTATTTTTGCTTGGCAAAGATAGTATTTATCACTTTATTTTTGGTCAAAAATGATGAATTAAAATAAAATGTTAGAATAATTGACTAAAAGCGACACAAAACAACAAAGAGCATTACGCTATTTTGGACGTTACCACAAGGGTCGGGCTACTCGTTTCAAACAACGTTCATTGAACTCCAAAAGAAATATAATATTGTGAAATAATTTTTTTGAATACCACATTCAGAAACTATATTCGTGCAATACAACAACCCCTTTTGGGGGCTGGAGGACTTCTAAAAGACTTCCATTATTATCCCAAACGCAAATTCCGACAAACATCAAGTTCATCCAAATCATAATATCCATTAACAGCTTCCTTTGCCTTTTGACAAGCTTTTTTTTAGGGTTTAAAATAGGTGTTCACTAAAAGAAATTTCGTTTTGAATGTAAAAAATAAGTTCAGATTAAAAAAAATGGAAATAAAAAACTAATTTTGCATTATGGCAAAAAAACAAACAAACAAAATAGTCTTCCATCAAATAAAAGTACTAGATGCAGGAGCAAAAGGAGTGTCGGTTGCAAAAGCACCCGATGGTAAAGTAATATTTATACCCAACGTCGTTCCTGGCGATGTGGTTGATATTCAAACATTTAAAAAAAGAAAAGCCTATTATGAAGGCAAAGCAGTAAAATTTCATGAATTTTCTGAACACCGCACCACGCCAGTTTGCGAACATTTTGGAGTGTGTGGAGGTTGCAAATGGCAAAACATGACATACGAACAACAATTGTTTTATAAGCAAAACGAAGTTCTAAACCATTTGCAACGCATTGGTAAAATAGCATTACCCGATTTTGAACCCATTTTAGGGGCACAAAAACCCTTTTTTTATAGAAATAAAATGGAGTTTGGATTTTCTAATGCCCGTTGGATGACCGAAGAAGAAATTCAAAGCCAAGATACACTGTCCAATAAAAATGCGTTGGGATTTCATATTCCAAAAATGTGGGATAAAATTTTAGACATCCATCATTGTCATTTGCAAGAAAACCCTTCTAACGACATCCGAAATGCAATTCGAACCTTTGCAATAGAACATGATTTGACTTTTTTTAACCCCCGACTTCATGAAGGTTTTTTAAGAACCTTAATGATCAGAACCGCTTCTACGGGCGAAATTATGGTTTTAATTCAATTTTTTGAAGAGCAAACCACCAACAGATTGTTGCTTTTAGATTATTTGGCCGCCACTTTTCCAGACATAACCTCGTTGCAATATGTTATAAATGGCAAACAAAACGACACTATTTACGACCAAAAAGTGCATTTGTACAAAGGCAGAGATTACATTTTAGAAGAAATGGAAGGACTACAATTTAGTATCAATGCCAAATCATTTTATCAAACCAATTCAGAACAAGCATACCAATTGTATCAAATAACACGTGATTTTGCGGGGCTTACGGGCAACGAAATCGTTTATGATTTATATACGGGTACCGGTACAATTGCTCAATTTGTATCCCAAAAAGCCAAAAAAGTAATAGGAGTAGAGGCGGTGCCCGAAGCTATTGCCGATGCAAAAGTAAATGCCAAACGCAATAATATTTCCAACTGCGACTTTTTTGTTGGAGATATGAAAGTGGTTTTCAACGAAGCCTTTATTGCTCAAAATGGACAACCCGATGTAATAATAACAGACCCCCCTCGAGATGGGATGCACAAAGACGTAGTGGAACAAATTTTGAAAATAGCCCCTCAAAAAGTAGTATATGTAAGTTGCAATTCGGCTACACAAGCCCGAGATTTAGCCCTTATGGACGAAAAATACAAAGTAACAAGGGTAAGACCCGTAGATATGTTTCCGCAAACACATCATGTAGAAAACGTAGTGTTATTAGAAAGACGAAATTAATTAGACAATGAAAAAAATAATTGCACTATTGCTCATCACATTTGGATTTTTAGGTTGCGAAAAAGACGATATTTGCGATGCTGCCACAGTTACTACTCCAAAATTGGTCATTCATTTTTATGATTCTACTACAAATTTATCTAAAAATGTAGTCAATCTCAAAGTAATAGCTGACGGAATGTCGGAAGGTGTTGTGTTTAATAGCAGCCTAACAACAGATGAAAAGTATTTGGCCAATGCGGTTTCGAGCATTAAAATCCCGCTTAAAACCACTGCCGACGCTACTAAATATACCTTGATTTACAATTTTGGAAGCAGTAATGCCAGCACCGTTTTTACAGATATTTTAACCTTTAATTATACCCGAAAAAACGAATACATTTCGAGAGCATGTGGTTATAAAACCATTTTTGATTTGAATAATAGTGCGGGATTACCCAAGGCAGTAATCTTAAACAATTTAGAAACCAATACTACAGGCAATTGGATAGATGGTATTACTATTAAAAAATATAACATTACATCAGAAAATGAAACACATATTGATATTTATTTTTAGTACAAACTTACTATTTTTTTCTAGCATAGGTTTTGGACAAGAAAAAAAAGAATCCAAAAAAGATTCATTGAAAACCAAAACCGAACGGTATGGCCTCCGACTGGGAATAGACTTGTTTAAATTGTCCAAATCTTTTTATGATACAAATTACAAAGGATTGGAATTGGTTGGAGATTATCGGTTGACAAAAAATTATTTTTTGGCAGCCGAATTGGGCAACGAAAATAAAACTACCGACGATGTACGGCTCAATTTTACTACCAAAGGCAGTTACCTCAAAGCAGGGTTTGATTACAATTGTTTTGACAACTGGCTCAATATGGAAAACATGATTTATTTTGGGATGCGATACGGCATTAGCACTTTTAGTCAGGAGCTAAATACTTATAAAATATACAATACAAGTCCGTATTTTGGCGAAATTACCCCCATTGTTTCTGGCGAAAAATTCAATGGTTTGTCTGCCCAATGGCTTGAAATTGTGGGAGGCATCAAGGCCGAAGTATTGCAAAATTTGTTTGTTGGTTTTAGTGCTCGGATACATTATTTGACTCTAAACAACACGCCCGAAACATTTGACAATTTGTATATTCCTGGCTTCAATAGGACGTATAATGGCAAGTTTGGTGTTGGGTTTAATTATACTGTTTCGTACTTTATTCCAATTTTTAAAAAGAAAATAGTTGATAAGAATGTAAAAAACAAGAAAAAATAGATGCATCTTTTTTGTTTTGTCTCTCATAGATTCTTGTAATGGTTAGATGCTGTTGTTTACCGTGTTTTGCGTGAGGGATAGTAGTGTAAATCCTTTAGAAGCCCCCCAGCCCCCAAAAGGGGTGTTGTATTGCACGAATATAGTTTCTGAATGGGTATAATCAAAAAAGATTATTTCACAATATGATATTTCTTTTGGAGTTCAATGAACGTTGTTTGCAACGGATAACCCGACCCTTGTGGGAACGCCCAAAAAAATGTTAATCAAATAGGCTGTTTTATACCAAATATACATATAAAATAGTCCAATATATTGCTTCTTTTTTGCTAAAATGAGTCAAAAAAATAGTTGACACACTAGTTCAATTGCTATTGAATTATTAAGGATAGTAACCCAAAAAAACCGCATCCAAGGATGCGGTTTTTTATTAATATTTCAATAAATCGACTACGGCTTTTTCAAATCGATTTTTGGGTAAATACTGATCTTCTAAAGCTTTTGTAAATGGTATTGGCGTTTCCAAACTTCCAATTCTTTGAACAGGAGCGTCCAAATATTGGAAACAATTTTCCATAATAGCAGCAGCAATATCGCTGGCAATACCGCCAAAAAGTGTATCTTCGTGTAGTATGATGGCTTTTCCTGTTTTGCGAACAGAGGCAAAAACAGTGTCGTAATCCAGTGGTTGTAAGGTTCTTAAATCTATTAAATCGGCTTGTATTTGAGGGTTTGCATCTAAAAAAGCCAAGGCCCAATGAACGGCTGCACCGTAACTAATAATAGAAATTTGGTTGCCCGTACGGATAGTAGCGGCTTTGCCCAAAGGGAGGGTATAATAATTTGTTGGTACCTCTTGCTGAATGCTTCTATAGAGTTGTTTATGTTCAAAAAACATTACAGGATTTGGGTCTGCAATTGCGGTATTCAACAATCCTTTTGCATCAAATGGAAAAGCAGGATACACGACTTTAAGTCCTGGCGTTTTTGTAAACCAAGCTTCATTGGTTTGAGAATGAAAAGGGCCTGCTTGAGTACCGCCACCACAAGGCATTCTGATGACTACATCGGCATTTTCGCCCCATCGGTAGTGCGATTTTGCCAACAAATTGACCACTGGATTGAAGCCCGTTGAAACAAAATCTGCAAATTGCATTTCCACAACGGCTTTGTGTTTGTTGATACTCAAACCCATGGCAGCAGACACCACAGCGCTTTCGCAAATGGGTGTATTTCGTACCCTTTCTTTGCCAAATAAAGCAACAAAACCATCTGTAATTTTAAAAGCCCCACCATATTCTGCAATGTCTTGTCCCATCAAAATTAGATTTGGATAAACTGTCATCGATGCTTTCAAACTATCAGAAATGGCATCTATAAATCGCATTTTTTCTGTTGCTTCATTAGGGGCAACTTCTTGAAAATCAAAGGGTTTATATACATCATGTAACTCTGTTTCGACCGATGCTTTTATTTCTGGTTCCTGATTTGCAATTTGCAAATGCTCATCAATTTCTGTTTTAATTTCGAGTCTGATTTTTTCATCAAATTCAGAAGTTAAAATATTATTTTCTAATAAAAATTTTCTATAATTTTCAACAGGATCTTTCATGGCCCAAAAATCTAATTCCTCTTGAGGCACATATTTGGTACCACTAGCTTCTTCATGGCCACGCATTCTAAATGTTTTAAATTCTAACAATACTGGTTTAGGATTTTTTTGCATGTCCGCTTTCAACTCTGTAAGTTTGTGGTAAATTTCCAAAATATTATTACCATCAATAATATGACTTTCTATGCCATAACCTACGCCTTTATCGGCAAGATCCATACATTTGTATTGCTCATTTGTAGGAGTGGACAGTCCATAACCATTGTTTTCTATTATAAACATTACCGGTAAATTCCACACCGCAGCTATGTTTAAAGCCTCATGAAAATCACCTTCCGATGTGGCACCTTCGCCAGTAAAAACGGCAGTTATTTTTTTATTTTCCATCAACAGATTGGCTAATGCAATGCCATCTGCTACCCCAAGCTGTGGGCCAAGATGAGAAATCATTCCTACAATATTATACTGTTGTGTGCCAAAATGAAAACTGCGATCTCTACCTTTTGTAAAACCATTGGCTTTGCCTTGCCATTGAGAAAACAATCTGTACAAAGGAATATTTCGGGTAGTAAAAACCCCTAAATTTCGATGCATAGGCAAAATGTATTCATCACTATCTAAAACAGCAGTTACCCCAACAGCAATAGCCTCTTGACCTATTCCAGAAAACCATTTCGATACTTTGCCTTGTCTGATCAAAATCAGCATTTTCTCTTCAATTAACCGTGGTTTTAATATTTTTTTATACAAATCTAAAAGTACATCGTGGCTAAGGTTTTTGATGCTAAAATTCATTTTTTATTATTTAAAATTCATTTTCAAATGTATAAAAAAATAACATATCAAATAGTATTTGTTATAAAAATATTTTTGAACACATTTTTGAAACAACTTTTCATTTTTCTTTCTGTAAATTATATTTTATATAAATTAATATGAATGTATTTTTTGTATCTTTGTATTAAAGATATTTCTATATAAGAAACACATCAAAATGAAATACTTAGACTCCAAAATAGATTTGACATTCAAAAAAATATTTGGCAAACACAAGCATTTAACCATTAGTTTTTGGAATGCTTTGTTGCCAATAAATGCACCTATAGTGTCCATAGTGTATATCCCAAGAGAGCAAGTGCTTGAAATTGTTGGATTTACAAATTCTATTGTTGAGGTGCGTTGCAAAAATCAAAGGCAATTTAGAGTAACACCGCCATTTTTTTGGACTAATAGTTTCAAGTAGCGATTACTTTTTAATGCCTCAACAGCTAGGTCAAACAGTTGAACAAAGGTCAGAAATATGCCATTTTGCAACCCGTTTATTTGTTAAACATCATCAATCATGTGGTTGAACCCAGTACATCGGTATTTCGATATTATTACAAAACAATAAATTAATCAAAACACTATATGAATTGAAATTGTTTTTTATACCAAAAATATTTATAAAATAGTCCAAAGATGCGTAGTTATTTTTTAGAAAAAATTTTCAAAAAAAATCGTTGCATAGCTGGGCTACGGAACTATTTTATTTGAATGATTTTAGCAAAAAAGAACAAGTAGATTGGACTATTTTATATGTATATTTGGTATTATAATATTGCCCAAGTTTTATGCAGCAAATGATTTGAAATCAAAAAAAGTTTATGTAGTGTACCATTG
>NZ_MUGT01000016.1 GCF_002217205.1 Flavobacterium branchiophilum NBRC 15030 = ATCC 35035
GGGGGCTAGACCAGTAAAAGAAACTATCGAAATTCCTTTTTGCGAATCCATATATAAAGAAAGTATCATTGAGGAAGGAAAAACTATTATTGGCAGAAATAAAGAAGTTCGTCTTTTATTGGAAAATATTGAACGATATGAAAATCAAGGGGTTTTATTGGTGGGCGAATCGGGTGTTGGAAAAACCAGCATCATCAAAAATTGGATTGCCTATTTGCACGAAACGGATGTAAACTTTTTTGAAGAAACCATTGTTTTGTCATTAAATTCATCAAAATTAATGGCAAATTGTGCCAATGAAACGGAAATTTCTAAAAAACTAATCGAAATTTTTGAACGCATTACCAAAATAGGCAAAAGCATTCTTTTTATAGATGATATTCAGGTGATTTTAAATGCAAATAACTCCAAATCGAATGCGGTTGTTTCTATTTTGAACACCCAACTTACGGAGGGAAGCATTAATATTATTGCAACTATTGATGCCGACTCGTATCGAAAATTGATTGAAGGCACCCGAATCAGTAGTAAACTCGAAACCATAATAGTAGAAGAGTTAGAACAATCACTTTTGTTGGAATGTTTAAATCTGTACAAACAAAAATTAGTAAAACACTATAAAATTGAAATTCTCGATGAAGTAATTTCCGAAGCCATTGGGCTTTCTAAACGATTTTATAAAGAGAAAAAACTGCCTTATGGAGCCATTGATTTAATAGACAGAACGGCATCTGCAGTAACGGTTTCTAACCATAATTCTTTGGCAGAAATTGTAAAACTAAAAGAAGATATAGCCGATTGTGATGCCAATGATGAAAGCAAAATCAATCTTTTAACCAAAGAAATTTACAACCGAATAAGTTGTGTGGTTTTGGGCAGAATAGATGCCGTTGAAAGCAAAAAGAAGGATAAGAAAGCAGTAATTACACATCAAGACCTTGAAAAATTAGCAAACGATATTGAAGAAATTGCTAAAGAAAAATTCGTAAAAATTACCAAACAAGAAATCATGGCAGTGGTTTCCAACGCAACAGGAATTCCGCTTGGAAAAATCAATTCGGGCGAAAAAGAAAAACTGCTCACCATTGAAGACAAATTGCAAGAACGAGTAAAAGGACAAGCCCACGCCATCAAAACCCTGTCGGAAGCCATCATCGAATCGCGAAGTGGATTGAGCAACCCGAAACAACCCATCGGCTCATTTTTCTTTTTGGGACCAACAGGAACTGGAAAAACAGAATTAACCAAATCATTAGCCGAATTATTATTTGACGACGAAAATGCAATGATTCGTTTTGACATGTCCGAGTTTAAAGAAGAGCATTCTGCCGCACTTTTATATGGAGCTCCTCCAGGCTATGTAGGCTATGAAGAAGGTGGAATGTTGGTCAATAAAATTCGTCAAAAACCTTATTCTGTGGTGCTTTTCGACGAGATTGAAAAAGCCCATTCTTCGGTTTATGATGTTTTTTTACAAATTATGGACGAAGGAAAAATTCATGATAAATTAGGGCGAGAAGGCGATTTTTCTAATTCAATAATCATTTTTACATCAAATATCGGTAGCCAATGGATTCAGGAGCAGATAGAAAATGGTCATTTGCCCACTTCCAACCAATTGATTGACATCATGAGCAATGACTTTCGTCCAGAATTTTTAGGTCGTTTAACCGAAGTGGTGCCTTTTGCTCCAATCAATATCGAAGTGGCAAAATCCATTTTTAAGTTGCATTTAAGTCGTTTGCAAGAACAATTAATTGCTATAAAAAACATCTCCTTTGAATTGTCAGACGATGCCTTGGAATATTTAACCAACAAAGGATTTTCAAAAAAATATGGGGCTCGCCCCATTGCTGGAGTGATAAGAACGTATTTGAAGAAAACCATTTCAAAACTCATAGTTTCTGAAGCTATTTTAGAAAACGAATCGATTGTTTTGGATATAAAAAATGATGAATTTATTTGGGAAAAGAAGTAAAAATTTGTTTTATGAGCATTATTAAACCCTTTGTAAAATATTCTTTAAAAGAAGGTGACACTGTAGAAAGTGTTGCCAAACAATTTGATGTTAGCGTTAATCGGCTAATCATCATGCACGACATTTGTGTAGAAATGCACGATAAAATAAAAAACCCAGAAAATGGTTTTCCAAAACATTTGACGGAAATATTTATTACTTCAGAAACTTTAGAAGATTACACAAAAAAACAGTTAATGTTAAGGCATCGTACCCCTAAAATAATATTTTATAGACCCACAAATAAAAAATTAGAATATGGCGTTCAGTTTAGCATAAATGATAATGATGCAGTTTCAATATTAAAATTTCAAACGAGTATCCAGTATATAGAACGAACAGAAGATAAGTTGAATTTTATATTAGCAATAGACAGAACTTCAACAACTTATTTTAATGATGAAGACACTTCAATTATTGCCGATGAATTGGCTGCATTAATGGCTTCGGTACTTTATCCGCTACAAATTATTGCAACGGCACAAGGTCAATTTATTGGATTAAATAACTATGAAGCTATTATAAAACGATGGGGAATTGTTAAAGAAAAGATTCTTAAAATTTATGAAGGCGAATGGATAAACAACTATATAACTTTAAACGAAAGCACGCTTGCAGATGAAAATTTATTGTTTCAATCACTACAAAAAGATTGGTTTTTGGCAGCTTATTTTAATGCTATTTACACGGATCATACTAATGAATACGCTATAGAAAGAGCTATTCATTTTCCTGTAATTGCTCAAATAAGTCCATTGCAGTTTACCGTAAATCAAACTCTGAACGAATATCTTGATGACAATGGCAATGTAGTAATTGAACAAAGAGGAACATTATCAGACGACAGAAACAAAGAAGATTTAGAAAATAATTTGAATGAAGCTATTTATGGTTTGATGCATCCAGAAGATAAAAAAGCAAATGGAACTTTTATTTCCAAATATTTTTTAAACCCAACAAATAATTTAATTGATACTTTATTTATTGCCTCTTCAATTGAATTAGATAAACCACAAAAAATTGAAATTGTGATTTCAAAAATTGAAAATAATTAACAATTATGAGCGAGAAAAGTATAGTAGTACAAGGTGCCAAGCTAAAATGCAAGTTTAGCGAAGACCCTAGCAAAACCGATGTGTTGAAGGTAAAAACCCATTCAAAACATTATGCCAATGACAAAGAGGGTAGCGATAAATTGATTGCCACAACCAAAGACATTGGGCAAACTTTGGAAGCCAACACCTTTGGCAAATGCAAAAAACAACCCCTACCTTTTGGTCAATACAAACCCTGCCAAGCGGTAATTACAGAATGGAAGGATTTTTATGAAAAAGTAACGCTATCCAACCAAGGGAAAATTCTGTTGGAAGACAGCAAAGCCACTTGCCCCATTGGCGGACCCGATTGTATTGAGGTAGATTTTCATGGGCAAAAAACCGAAGCTTCCAGTCAAAATGCCAAAAATGCCAACCCACAAGTACAAGCGCAACTAAATCCCATGGTAAATTTGAAAGATATGGAAAAGCAGCCGAAGCATGAAGGAATAGAAGACAGTTCAAACAGTAGTAAATAATTTTAGAATTATGGCAAAAGGAGTAAAAAAAATAAAATGGGTACCAAGAGAAAATGATGCAAAAGTTTTCCCTACACTTTCTATAGCTAATAAATTATTAGTTATTGAACCCAACAAATGGGCTTGGTTTGAAGTAAGCGAATGGGAAGATGGCACCACCCCACTAGACAAAAAGCAAGACATTACTTGGATACGGCAAGACAAAAGTAATTATATCATAGGGCAAAAAACATTGCCCAGCGATAATTTTTATGGAGTAAGGTTAACCAAAAAACTCTGTGGGCCTTATACCTACTACCTAGAAGCCAGCTCCACTGGAAAACCTGATGCTACAAAAAATAGAGGTTTGAAATATAGAGGGCATTGCCCCGAAAAAATTGTTAAATGCGGTTGGAGCAAAACCAAAGGCAATACCGATTTGACCAATCAAAATGATAATAATCATGGATTAGCTTATGGTGAAGCAGTGTATTTGCACATGGAGACCGAAGGGTTAAACGGGGCAAAACTTATCGTAGAGGTTTGGAACGAAATGTTTAAAGGCGATTATAAAATACGAGAAATATATGATGCTGAAGTATTAGACGGCGAGGTCAACCTCAAGATCCCCAATACCCATCTTTGGAGGTCAGATATTAGTATGTTGCAAGAAAACGAAGAGTTTTATGTAAAAGTAAAAACCCCCTCTGGCAGGTATATTACCGATGGCAATAAAGAAACCGAATTTGGCAAATATCTCAATATTAAAAACAAAATAGTAACGCCAAAATTTGAAGTACCAAGCAACCAAACTCCTCTAAAGATTGGCGAAAGTGGAAAAAATCATGAACGCTACGAACCCTGCAAGTTCGATGCCATACAAATAAAAGATACAGATGCTGATAAAAAACCTGTTACCGTAACCGTTTTTGAGGGAGGGAAAACCAACGGGAAAGCCCTTAAAAAAGTGAGACATCCTGCAGAAAAAATAACCAAATCAATACTTTTTGAGTTTGATTCAGCTGTAATAAGTACAGAAGGTCAAAAAGTATTAAATAATGTTTTGCAATTTTTGTTAGAACACCAATATTCCGATTTACATCTTAGTGGCTATGCCTGTGTAATAGGCAAAGAAGCATACAACCAGCCATTATCCGAGAGACGCGCCAATGCGGTAAAAAAGGTTCTGTCTGATGGCAAGTTAGACCCAAAGCGCACCCTCGCAAAAGGATATGGCGAAGCCTATCATAAAGACGGAGTTACAACCCCAAAAGTTGATGATGACAAAAAAGGTGCTGACAACATAAAACACAAAACCAAAACAGAAAATATTAATGCTCGCCGAGTTGATATTTCATTTACATATTTTGGTCATGATGCCAATACAATGGTTTATGAAACCATAGCGCCATCCGTTACGACCAAGAAAGAGCTAGAAATAGAAATCATAGGTTTTGATACCAAAAAATGTTTTCAAGAAAAGATAAAACAACACAAACAGCTAACCCGTGTTATAGACATTGGCCAAATAGAAAATGATGGAAATGATGTAGTTCAAAAATTTGAAGCTCCAAAATTTCCAGTTAAAGTATATTCCGATTTACGAAGAGTCAATTTGTTTCCGTTGGAGTTTATATGGCCAGCAAGTACCACGCCTAATAAGGTTTATATACACACACTCTTGCCGTTGGTACTCCAACCCAAGTAATGCCACAGTAATGATAAAAGTATATCCTGATATTAAGTGGGAGTTGGCTCTTGAGTTTATTATTAACGCTTCAAACTATAAGGCTGCAAATATGCCTGCTGGATCTATTTATCAAAAGCATAATGAAAAAGCTAGAGAAGCTGGTTATAAGCGATGGCAGATGAATGAAACAGGTAAAGTACCTATTTCGATAGGTATTGGTTTATCTGCCGAATGGAATGACGGAAAATCAAAAAGAAGTTTTACAAATGAATTTGAAGATAGAATAAAAATAGTTGCAAAAGTAATTTCTGGTGCTATAAATATATTACAAGAAGCTATAAATTACGCCCAAAGTGCTGCTAAGACAACTGCAATTCCTGTGGGGTTCGATATAAGATACCCAAAATTCACAGTAGTAGGCAAATGGTATTTAGACAGAATAAACAACTTACCGACATTAAATACCGTTGGCGAAGTTGGGTTTGGTTTTAAACCCTTAATAGGAGCAGAAGTCGTAATTGATATTATTGGACTTGCAATTGCAGCTGGTTCATACGCAACAACTGGCAACCCTGCGGCTGCTAGAATAATAGGACAATGGAGAAGCAGTTTAGATAAACTAGGTGCATCAGTAACATTTACAGCTACTTTTTATGGAGAGTTAGAACTAATGATTGATGCCCTAAAAATAGATGCTATTAATGGGATTGATATGCAAGGAAAAACTATTATAGAAGGTAAGATGGGAGCAACTATAATATTATCGATAGAAGTTGGAGGTAAATTTAAAAAGAAAAAAATGAAAGAGATTTTACCCTTTAAAGCTAAGGCTAGTTTAAAAGGAGATGCTTATTTTGGAGGTGAATTTGTAATAAATTCTGATGAAAAAGGACTTTTTATACAATTAACAGCAAAATTTTCAGGTGTAATGCTAATAGGGGAAATTGAGGGTGAAATTGGCTGGTGGAAATCTAACTTTAAAATAGAAGAAAAAATTATTGAAAAAGCTGAACATAAGTTCGATAAAAATTATTTTTAAAAATTGAATGATAATAAAATGAAAAAAATTGAAAAACCATATTATGAAATAAATGGTAATTTATTTTGTACTGCTGAAATATTTATAAACGATGTAATTGTTGATGAATTTAAAGGTGAAGAAACTCAAGGGAAAGAAAGATTATCAGGATTAGTTCCTATTAATCATGTATTACTACAGAGTGGTAAATATAACGTAACAGGTAAAATGTATCCTAGATTTAAAGAAAAATCATTGACGTCAGAAAATTCTTATTTAGGAATAGATTTTTATTGTGCTGAAATTGAAAATTTAAAATCAACAAGATATTCTTTTCATCCTTCAATAGAATCCCCTTGGGATGGATTGAGTGAGAACATCAATTATCCTTATTTTGAAATTGCTACCGAAATAGAAGTAGAACTTCCGTTTGTATTAGACGGCTGGCAAAACTCGGTAGATTTATCCAAACAAGATAAGAATATATTATTTAAAGGCGTTTTGGCTTATTACAGACAAATCCATGCCTTACTAAAAGAACACAATGCGGTAAAATTTTTAGAGATATCACAAGAGAAAATGAAATTGCAAGAAACAGCATTTTATTTTGACGAAGAGAGAAAAAAAAGCTTTAGAGAAGGGGCATTGGCATTATTTAATCAAAATTTAGAAGTAGAACCATTAATAGAAAGTGAATTGAAATTGGAAATTATGGGCTATGGAAAATTGGTTCGACTTATGAAGTTAGATGGTTCGCAACCGTTACAATTTAAAAGTCCTAATATAAAAGAACAAAGCAATGTAGAACTAGAAGTTAAACTACACATGCGTAATGTGGATAAAGGATTTAGTATAATATGACAACACTAGGATATATTACAATATTAACTTTAGTATTCTCTATACACACGGCTTATAAAATCTTTATTAAAATATCTAATAAAAAATATAACTACGAAGATTTTTTAAATTATAAAAAAGAGTATGGCGAATTTATAAACGAATCGATTGATTACAATTCATTTTTGAAAATGAATCAAAAGAAAGACAATATAGTTATTAAATTTATTCAACTTTTATTTATTTCTTTAATTGTAATAGCAATGAATATGCTATTTGTTTTTTTGTCTCATAATTTTTATTGGCTAAAAGCATATAAAAGTCTTTCAGAAAAAAAATATGAATCAGTAGTAGTAGGATATAATATAGAAGTATCATATGGTTCTTCATTTAGAAGCTATTCGCCAAGAAAAATATTAATTTATTACCCCAAAGTAAAATTCATTGATGAAGCAGGAAAACAGATAATAAAACAAGGAGATTTAGGAACCAATGACAAAAATAAAAATCCAATTGGTGAAAAGTTAATTATTACGGATAAAAAAGAAAATGATTTTGTAAATATTATTGAAGTAGATTGGGTCTTTTTTATTGGAACCATCTTTATCGGAATAAATTCTTTCTTTTCTTCTCTTATCTCGTTATATCCTTCAAATCTAAATTTGAAACAAAGAATTGTTAAGTCTTTTTATTTTGGAATATTAATTTTTAGTATAAATCTAGCCTGTTTGATGGTTCTAAAATTTTTACAAAATTAATACTATAAAGCATCTATTTCTTTAAGGACAAATTATATTACTAAGAGGAAAAGTAACGTTTTAGAGAAATAACATTAGTACTTTTAAATGAAAATTTGGAGGTAAACAGTATTAGGGTTTAGTATAATATAAAACACATGGAACGAAGAAAATTTATAAAACAAACTACTTTTGCAATTGCGGGCATTAGCATGATACCTCATGTGATTTCCTGTTCAGGCAAAACTTTAGACATAAGCGAGTTATTAGGAAAAATAAATCAAAATTTGCTCGATTTTAGTAAAGAGGGCAATGATTTTTTCTCATATTACTCATTAGAAAATCATTTTAAACACGAATTTATAAAAGGAAACCAGGCCTTTTTGTTTGAACAGCAAAACAAAATAGTTGGTTTTACCATAAAAGAAGAAGGAACTTCTAATGCAGAAAATTACATCGAAAAGTTAACCTCGTTGTATGGACAAAAAAATAAGGTTATTGATAATCTATTCGGAACTGAATATCTTTGGAAAGCAAAAAATAAAAACATTAAGTTGTGCTATACAAAACCTTATGAAGGATTAGAACAAAATATGCATTATAGCGAGTATGATGCCAATAGTAAATTAATAGTTTTTTAATAGCTTGTTATGGAAGTAAATTTAGACTACAGCGTAAATATAATAGACGGCGAGGTAAACCTAAAAATGGGTAATACTTCATCATGGTTTGTACATGCACGAAACGATATTGAAAAGTTTTATGTAAAAGTAAAAACAGGCAACCGCTACATTACCGATGGTAAAGATGCCATTCATGCCCGTTTTTTACAGATGAAACGCGATTTGGTAACACCCGCATTTGAGGTTTCTACTAATAATACACCGCTAAAAATAGGGAAGGCTGACACCAATGTAAAAAATTATCATCCTTGTAAGTTTGAAAAAATAATTTTGACCGATGGAACCGATGCACCTAGTACCGTTTTTGAAGAAGGAAAAACGTCTCTAAAAAAAGAAACAACAAGCATAAGATACGAAAAGCAAGAGGTACTATTTGATTTTGACAAACACCTTATTAGAGCAGACGCACAAGCGGTTTTGGATGAGTTGCTACAATTTCTAATCAAAAATGAACACTTAGCCATAACCCTATCAGGTCATGCAGACGACAGAGGCGAACTGGATTATAACCAGCGATTGTCCGAAAAAAGAGCCGATGAGGTGCGCTTGTACTTATACAAAAAAGGACTAGACAAAACCAAATTTACAATTGCAGGTTATGGCGAGGCACGACCAAAAGTGTATGCCAACACCGAAGCCTCGCATCAAAAAAACCGAAGAGTAGTTATAGAATTTTCGTATGTAGAGTACAATGCCCAAGTAATGGTGTACGAAACCGTGGCAGGGTCTAAACAAAATAAAAAAAATATTAAACTAAAACTAGAAAAACTAAACAACCAACAATGCTTTAGAGATGGCAAAGAACGCCACACAAAAGAAATAATTGTAAAAGAAAACACCAATTTGGGATCTAAAAAAGAAACCAAAACTGGCGACCAAATAGCCTATGAGGTATTTTCTTATATTGGAGCTGATTTTAGAGGAAATTACTAGCTATACCTTTTGGATTATCTTAACCCTTTGGCTACAATACACAATTCATTTTTGTTTCACATCAATACGTGTGCCTATTATGCCAATAAAGAAAATCCTACCTTGCAAATTAAGGCTTATCCAGATGTGGTGTGGATAGGGCATTTTCAGTATAACGGCGAAGAAAAGCCAATGGATTATTTTTTTCATGATAAAAAGTTTGATTTAGAACAAGGAATTACTACTGCATTAAATGAACTCAAGAAAACTGTTTTTTATAAAATTTGGCGAATAATACCCGCTAACTTTATTATGGAGCAAACGGTAATTAAATATATCGAAGACCAAGCCAAAAGTTATATTTATGGTATAGATACCATACACGACCGTACGCTAGAAAAAACAGGCGAAGAACTTTCGTTAGTAGGCACACATACCAATCTTTTGACCCAAACCCAATACACCAAGTATGCCGCAGCGGCAGTGATTTATGAATTTGTAGTAATTGGAATTATTATAGATTTATTGATAATATACCTTACCCGAGGCAAAAGTTTAGAGGGCAGGATACTAAAACTGGCTAATAATTTAAAAAAAGCCCAACAATACATTAAATTAATGGAGGACGCTGGTATTGAAATAATCCCACCCTCTATTGCCATTAATGCCGGAATGTATTACAAAAAACAAAATGATGGCAGACTGGCTTTGGTGTATGAAGCCAACCTAAAAGCCGATCCTTTGGTGGCTCTCAACTACAAAAAAGAATTTGATTTATTGAGTTTGATTACTAAAGGAATAGAAAACATAAAAGGAGCCAAACACCCAAAAGACAAAAAAGTAAAAGAAAAACTGGAGCGAAATAAAGAAAATAACAATAGTATTGTTGAACATTTTAAGAGTATTTGCGTACCTACTATTAAAGGGTCTATAGACGTTACAGGCAGTATACTATTTGAAAAGAAAATACAATACAACCTGCTTACTAATACCTATACATTTACCGACAAACTAGGCAACCTTGTACAAACCGCCTACAATGAAGTGATTATTAAGAAACAGATTGATTTTAATACTACTATTAAAGGAAAATTCGATGGAAAATTTGAATTTTTTAGATTAGAAACTTCATTTGAAGGAAAAGTAGATTTTACACTAAAAGGAAGTACAGGAATAAAATTAAGCTATGGTTTAGATAATAAAGGTGGTAGAGGCTTATTTGTTTCCAAATCCTTATACTGCTCTGGTGTAGAGGGAACGTATTTAGGTAGTTTAAAAGTAAAAGGCAGTCTAGGAGATATTCTTGATTGGTCTTCTAATGAAGGTAAACCCACACCATTTACCTTAATAGAGCCTTTTGAAGTGCCTTTTTTTGATATTCAATTGTTTAAATCGTAAAAAAATGAAAAAAATAATTTTAAGTTTACTAATAGTAACGAGTATGCAAAGTTGCTCACAAAAACCAGAAACAATGATAAACCAAAATCCAAACATTACAGCAAACAATATAGTTGATGAGATTGCAAAGCAGGTTGTGCATTATCCATCCGAAAAAATTTTCAAAATAAAATACTCTAATGATGCCTGTTATTTTGAAATGTATGTCAATGGAGTACGAGTATATAAAAAATCTAATAGAGTTTTGGGGAATACTGCTGTTGAAATCAATCACTTGCTTTTTTTTAAATCAAGAAAGTGTACTGTTACTTACAAAATGTATCCTATGTTTGAGACTAAAGAGTATCCCAAAATACTGAATACGTTTGTAGATGAAACAGATTTAGAACTCATTTTAAAATCCTATGATTTAAAAAATGAGGAAGCTGATGATATAGAATATATCAAACACAAAGCACCACAAAAAGAAGAAAAAGTAATACCAGATTATTCTAGATATAAATTTGCGGAGGCAGGCAAAACCTATTACGAAGGCAGTTTTGATTTTGATGTAGCTGTACCATATGAATTGCACCCGCCATTTGAAAATGCCCAAGATTTACGAAAACTAGATCCAAAACAATTAGAAGCAAAACTATTGAAGAAATACAAAGAAGTTTGGAATGTATATCAAAATAAAGAATATGATAATATTGCGAGGTTAGAGTATAGCGCTCTTAAAGATTTATATGTTTCCAATTACGATTCTAAAGAAATAATTAATGAAAATATTTCTATATTATTTGACAAGATATATAATAGAACGACTTTCCAAATGCAACCCATAGAGAAATATAAAATAGAATTTTTTGCAAATGGCAAAATGGCTGCTTTAATGCAAGATACTAAAGATAATCGTTTTAGAGGAAATAATGCTTTATGGGCAAAAGTAGATTATGATGGAGGACTAAGGCCTTATTTCTTAAATATTCATTGTTACATACCAGAAGGCGAAACGGAGTTTAAAGTGTATTAATATGAAACAAATAATGGCAAACCTACACCATTCACATTAATAGAACCTTTTGAAGTTCCCTTTTTCGAAATTCAATTGTTTAAATCATAGAAAAATGAAAAAAATAATTTTAAGTTTAATACTAGTAATGAGTTTGCAAAGTTGCTCACAAAAACCAGAAACCATGATAAATCAAAATAAAAATATTACATCAGATAATATTGTAGAAGAAATCACCAAAGAAGTGAAGCATTATTCTAAAGAACCTATTTATGGAATATCTCATTTAGGAGATTATTGTTTCTTTGAAGTTTTTCTCAACGGCATGCCCGTATTTAGAAATTTTGATAATAATGTACCTGACGCATTTGAAATTAACAATTCTATTTTTAGAAATGGGCAACAAAAAGTAACTTATAAAATGTATCCTGTCGGTAAAAATGTAGAAATGGAAGTCGATTACAATACTTTAGTTGCTGATTCAAAATTAAAATTAAGATTGTATTCATATGATTTAAAAAACAAACAAGCTCATGATATAGAATACCTAAAATATGAAGCCCCACAAATAGAAGAGAAAGTTACAGCAGATTATTCTAGATATAAATTTGCAGGGGCAGGAAAAACTTATTATGAAGGCAGTTTTGATATTACTGTAGATGTTCCGTATGAGCTAAACCCACCATTTGCTGACGCACAAGATCTACAAAAAATGAATCAAAAAGAGCTGGAAACAATGGTGCTGAAAGAATACCAAAAAATACGGCAGATATACTTAAATAAAGAAAAAGACAATATTGCAAAACTAACCTACGAACGTTTAAAAGATGATTTAGTAGCCGATTATGCAACGCCTGAAAAAGTAAAAGCAGCTTGGAATCAGCTAAATGAAATAATTATACAAGGCGATGTTGAGATATTACCAGTAGCAAACTACAAAATGGTATTTTTTGCTGGTGGTAGATTGGTAGCTTTATTTACAGATGATTCTAATCCTGAAATCCGAGGAGGAAATGCTTTGGTTTGTAAAGTAAAATCTGGTGAGTTTAAGAATAGTATATTCGAGATAAAACATTTTCTATACATCCCCAAAGGCGAAACCGAGTTTAAAGTATATTAATATGAGAATAATTTTAAAAAAAATAGTGTTTTTGTTTTTGGGAGTTAGCCTGATAGCTTGCTCACAAAAAAAAGAAACCATGATTAAACAAAACCCAACAATAACCGCCGATAATATAGTAGAAGAATTAACTAAACAAGTAAAGCATTATGATAAAGAAGTGATGTACAAATTTAGAATTGAAAGCAAATATGCCTTTGTAGTAGTTTTAATAAATGATATTCCTGTATATAAAAACAAACCAGATGAACCTAGACACCACCCAAATAAAAAAACAAGTAAACTCTAATCTTAGAGCCGAAATTTTGTTTTATGAATTGCAACAAATTCTTAAAACAAATAATCATGTCTTTGTGAAATTTGTAGGCGTTTCCAAAAGAAACCAATCCAAAGATATTGTGGATATTTCCACCATTTTATTTCAAGACGAAACAGGATTTACCAATGAAGCGGTAGTCTTGCATTTAACAAAAAACAGCATTTATCATAATTTGCCTGAGCTGCTGTTTCATCCGTTGAGTATTAGCAATGCCACAATGTCTAATAAAGAAATTGTAAACGAAGTCAAAAAAAACAAGGAAATAGAAGAATCTACTTTAGATTTTTTTATGCCTTTGGACAATGAATTATTCAAGCTAAATACCAAATTATTAAACCGAAGTCTTCATTTATTTAATGATAACAACGCATTGTTTTTTAACATTCTTGATGAACTTTTAGCCATTGATTATCAATTGAGTAGCCGTCAAAAGCAGAACTTATTTCTATTGCTGTGTGAAGGCGATAAACGAAAAGAAAACCTGCCCGAACTTGAGCAACTTTTAAGTTTATTGCTTGAAAATCCTGTAAAAATGAAATATAAAAAACATGTAATCAATCAATCGCCCTATTTAGGATTAGGCAATGCTGTTTTAGGCTTTGATTCAGGGCTTTGTGGTGCATTTGAAAGCGAAATTGATGATTTAGAAGTAACCCTATTTTTTGATGGATCAATAGATTACGATATTTTGACAAAAAAAATTGATTTAACCAAAAAAATAATAGAATTTTTTGTAATTTCGTGTCGAAAAATTCACATTTTATTTTTTAACAATTATCAATTAGGCATCAAACTTAACGAAAACTATTTAGGCATTAACACAATTATTTAAACCATGACCACACTACTTCCATTCTTTTTAAAATATCTCTTGGCACCTTTTTTAATTCTGATAATTTCTTTTATTATGGGGCAATTTTCAGATATAAAAGTAAAGATTAAATCGGCCATTATCTTTGTGCTTTGTTTTTCAATTTTAATAGCCATTACCAGTTTATTTGCTTTTTTTAACAACGAATTTATTTGGTTTGGATTACTATTTTCCATTCTTTATTATATTCTTTTAGGCATTGGATTGTTATATTACATGAATACCAATTTTTTTAAAGGCATAGGAATTATGGAATCATTGCTTGGTAATTTTTTCATTTTCCTAATAGTAACCATTTTATCTTGTTGGATCTACTATTTAGTATTCAATTTAATCGCTATTTCTAGTTATGTTCATTATATTATGTTTACTATTTTATGGGTTTTTGTCCCGTTTTTATTTTCAGAATTAAAGCAAAAATACATTGCCATTCCAGATCCTTTTTATGGCTGTTGGAATGTAGGAAGTGGGCGTACAGACAATGAATATTGGGACAATATTGACAAGTTTCATTTGATGCAAGTCTCCATAAAAATCAAAAAAAGAAGCGACTCAGAATTTTTCTCAAAATTTGATGTAAAAATAGCTCAAGAAGTAAATCTGGGCAGTTGGTTTGATAAATTTATTGAAGACCAAAACTATCGTTTTCCAAATGATGCGATTGAAACCAATGCGAATGACATCAACATAGGCTGGATTTTTTACACCTCAAAATACTTTAAATTTCCACTATTCATAAGAAATTTAGACCCCACAAAACCAATTGCTGAAAGTGACATAAAAAATAAACAAGTAATTTTTGCTAAACGGGTTACTTTGAATAATGAAGATGAGAAAGAAAATCTAATTGAAAATGAAAAATCTACCAACAATGGATAAATTTCAATTTATAAAACATCCAATAAAAGAGAACGACACCATAGAAAGTGTTGCACAACATTTTGATATAACTACCAACTATTTACAACTTGTACATAATTTGAATGTAGATGTTTATGACAAAATAAAAAATAGTAGCGGTTTTTTTCCAAGTCATTTAAAGGAAATTTTTATAGATGAAAGCACCTATCAATCTTTTATTGAAAGAGAAAACGAAAAACGACCTAAAAACAGCCCCATTTTAGAATACAAACCAATAAAAGGGAAAACAATATACAATGTTTTCTATACTTTTTTAGATGACGAAGAACAAACGAATATCAGTTTTCAAACCAGTATAGAAGGCTTAAAAAGCGATCCTAAAATAAATGGTTACATAGTTGAAATTGACAGAACATCATTAACATTACTAAACAATGAAGACCCTGAATTAGTAATAGACGAACTTGCTCTTACAACAGCAAAAGTGATTTATCCGTTGCAAATTATTGTAAATTATAGAGGAAAATTTATAGATATAAAAAACTATGAAGAAATTATAAAACGGTGGGAAATAGTAAAAGAAAACATTCGAGATAATTTTGAGAGTGAGCAAACAGAAATCTATATTATTAGTACAGAACCAAGCCTTAAAAACAAAGAAACATTATTAGCATCGTTAAAAAAAGATTGGTTTTTAAATACTTATTTTTCAGAAATTTATATAAATTATTATTCCAAATACAAAATTAATAAAACAATATATTTTCCTGTTGTTTCTGATTTTGAGGGTTTTGAGTACGCAATTGTACAAGAAATGAATAAATATGCTGATGATAAAAATCAACTAACAATTAGTCAAAATGGAAAAATTGATAATGAAATTAAAAAAGATTTATTTGCGATAAATGGAGAATTTGAAGCAGAATATTTGTTAAACCCAGTAGATAAAAGTATAAAAAGTATATTTTTGCAATGTTCCTTGGAATTTGAAACGCAGAAAAAACTATCAATAACAATAAAAAAAAATAAAAAGGTATGAGCGAAAAACACATTGTAGTACAAGGAGCAACCGTAAAATGTAACTTTAGTGTGGAACCAAAAACGGATGTTTTAAAGGTAAAAACACAAACCAAGCATTATGCCAACGACAAAGAGGGTTCTGAAAAATTGATTGCCACTACCAAAGATATAGGACAAACACTTGAAGCCAATACTTTCGGTAAATGTAAAAAGCAACCTTTGCCCTTTGGGCAATACAAACCCTGTCAGGTAGTTATAACAGAGTGGGCAGCTTTTTATAACAAAGTAACCCTCTCCAATCAAGGCAAAATATTACTAGAAGATAGTAAAGCAACCTGCCCAATTGGTGGACCCGATTGCATAGAAATTACAAAACACGGGCAAAAAGCCGAAGTAAGTAAGCAAAATGTAAAAAAAGCCAATCCAGTAATTCATAATCAGCTTAACCCATTGGTTAATATGAGCGAGTTTCAGGAATCGATGGAAAACGAAGACGGAATTTGTAGCTAACAAACAAAATCAACAACTATGTCATTAAAAATATACGGTAATCTATCTCCAGCAGTTGGAAAAGAAGAAAAATACACCATAAAAGCACCTTTTGAAGAATTTAATCTTTTCCCACCCCCTTTACAACCCATTGACCATAAAGTCAAATGGTATATTTATGTTTTAGAAAATGGGAAATGGCGAAAAACCAAAGAAAACGAGAAAACTGGAGAAACTGTTTCTTATACCTTTACCCAAAAAAGTTTGAGCCGAAAAGGCATAAAAATAGAAGCTCAAAGAGGATTTGAAACTGCGAGCGAAGTTATAAAACCACAAAGAGCTGAAGAACAAGCAATTCTAAAAGTGGAGCTTTTGAACGCTCAGGAAAACAAGCCCACAAAACCATTTTCGTATGGACAAACCGTTGTTGCTAAAGCTACTTGCACAGGAATGGAATATCAAATGATTAACCTAACCCTTTGGGAAGACGATGCCAAAGGAGCAGCACATAGCCCAATAAACCAGAAAAACAGAGCCACAACCAAAACAGTAGAAGTAAAACGAGGTATTGCAAAAACCAGTTTTAAACTTATGCCAAGTTTTGCAAAAATGGCAGAAGCCTTTCAAACAAATGGTGGCGAAGGTAAACTACACGAATATTATGTAACAGCATCTTTGAGAAATTTACAAAGTGCAAGCAACAATATAGATGTGAACGCACTAGAAGAGCCAGCACCGCCAGTTAAGAAAAAAATACCAGTGCAAGACCCTAAAAAACCAAAACCTAATGTACCAAAACCAAGCACACCAACAAAATCATCAGTAAAAAAAGAGATTACAGAAGTAAAAATCTTTAAAACCTCCGACACCACTTTGAAAGTCCACGTTTATTACAACGGATTGCAAGGCAAAAAAATTCGTTTTAAATTAATGGAAGACGACGGTGGTTATTTGGTAGATGATGAGTTGATAAACCAGGTATTTGACCTACCAAAAAACAGCGATTGTATGTATATTGACATCGATTTAAAAAAGGTGTCAAAAAGCAAAGGCGATGATATGTTAGAAGGCAGCGAGCAAGAACTTTTTGTAGATATTGAGGTTTTAGAAACAGCTTCTCATCACAAAACCGCAACATTAAACGTTAATAATTCTGGTTTCAAACAAGATCCTGTGGATGATACTAATAAAGTGGTGAAGGTGGCGGTTGAGGAGAAGAAGAAAGAAGATGGAACTTGTGAGTGTAAGCAATATGATTTGATTTGGGGAGATAAAGTGAGTTGTGATGAACGGAAAAAAGTAGTTGAAGTTTCAAAAAACTTAGGAGTTAATCCAAATTGGTTAATGGCTGTCATGGCATTAGAAAGCGCAAAAACTTTTAGTCCTTCGATAGATAATGGTATAGGATATGTAGGATTAATTCAATTTGGTAAAGATGCTGCTACTACAGTAGGAACAACACAAAGTAAATTAATAAAAATGACATTCATAGAACAAATGGATTATGTTCAAAAGTTCCTAATTGGTAATAAAACTAAATACAAAACTCTTGTAGACTTATATTTATCTGTTCTTTATCCTAGTGCATGTGGACATGGAAGTGAAAGAGATTATGTTGTTTTAAAAGGGAAAGCTTATAAAAACAATCCATTATTTTTTGAAGAAGAAGATGAAATAACTAGAAATAGAAAAGGCAAGATTATTAGTAGACATCCTAAAGTAGGTGGAAATACTTATGTTTGGGAAGTTGACTTAGCAATAAAGTCCGTTTATGCACAAGGCTCACCTCACAAAGCTAAAATTTTTAGTTGTGGGGTCGACACGCAAAATAAAACTCAATCAAAATGTAAATGTAAAAAAACACATATTGATTTAAGAGATTCTATAAAATGGCAATCTCAATTTGATTCACAATGGGGAAATAGAAGTGCACAAAATGTAGCTTGTTGGAAAACCTCTCAACAAATATTGACTAAATCAGGGTTAGGGAGTACTTCAGGGTATCCTACAGGTGCAATTCAATTAGCTAAAGAAACTGATAATCATACCAAAATTAGTTATTTACCTGAAGGATTAAAAGCAGGGATTAATTATATTGATCAAGAATTAGAAATCAATCATCCAGTTTTAGTAGGTGTAAATCATGATTTAAATTATCGCGGTGAAAAGAATGTAGATCATACAACTGATCATTTTGTGGTTATTATCGGTAGAAATTGCGATGATAAGGGAGCTTTTTATTTGTTTTATGAAGTTGGGACTTCTTATAAACAATCTGGGGCAAGTGATGACAATAAATTATATATATTAACAGATAGGATAGAAGGCAAGACTTCATATAATTCAGCTAAAACATACCAAATTTCACAAGTAAGACTTAATAAATAAATTTATGAAACACAATAACTTCACATTGATTTTAATTTTCTTGTCAGTCTTATTAAGCAACTGCAAACAAGACAACCAAGTAGATGATTTTAAAGTAGATAATAAAAAGGAGGTTCATATTGAAATTAATTCTAGTAATTCTTTTATAAATAAAGAATATTTAGAAATTGTAAAACAAGGTAATCAATTTAAAACAAGCAACTCTTCAGTTCAAAATCATATAAAATTAACTGGTGCTTTGTTATCAATTGAAATCATTGAACCCACTGAATATCAAATTAAAAAAATAGAAACCATTTCAGAAAACGAAATCAAAATTTTTATAAAAAATCAAAATTTTTATTATAAAGTAAATCTCATTGATAAAAACAAAGGAATAAGTTTTTGGCAAAATTATGATTCGGCAAATAATAAAATTGATAATGATTTATCATTTTATGCTATTGAAAAAACGAAATCATTAAATACTGAGTTACCAAAAGCCAATACTGAGTATAGTAGTGAAGAATCAAAATGGTTTGGAAATTATTATTTAGAATTAGATGCAGTAAATGGAGATGGAAATAATATCAAAAATAAATTTTCAATAGAAATTAAAGATTTAAAAAATATAGTTTTAAAAACAAATAAACAAAAATTTCGAATTAGTGCTGATTTATATGACGAAAAATCTATACAAGGGGATATTATAAATGATGATAAAAATCCACTATCAAAAATCTCTCCTTTTCTAACTCTTTCATTTGAAGATGGTGTTTATTATGTCGTTTGTCCAATTATGGCAAAGGGACAAGGTTTTAGTGATGAGAAACATGAAATTGAAAAGAACTAAAATTTCAGAAGTAAACATATTGTGGTTTTTTTACTGTTTTTTATAAATTTTTTAAAAAAAATGTTTCAAAAAATGTTTCTTCTTCAAAGCAAAACAAAAGCAATGTTACAGATACCAACACCTCCCCCGAAAATCCCTTCGCAAGGCACGTAAAAAAAGTAACAAACCTATTTTAAGTTCCTTGACATATTGAGAACATACAAAAAAGATAAATAAAACATCTAGCTCGTGCAAGAAGCGAGCTAGAAACCTGAGTTCGATTATTAATACAAAGCTAACTGATTGGTTTCCAATTTATCAAATTTGATTGATGGTTTTTTTGGAAGGAATTGATAAGCTATTATTCCAGCAATTAGATTACATAGAAAATTTACTACTGAACGATGTCTTGAGTGTTCTACTTGACAAATGTTTTTTAATTCATCGTTAACAGTTTCAATTACAGAACGCTTTCTCAATACTATTTTGTCGCTCATTAACATTAAACTGTTCTTCATGTTATTTCTAATACTGGTTATTAACTCAACGCCATCCACAAAAAGTAATTTCTGTAACTCCTTGGATATGTAGCCTTTATCTCCAAATAGTTTACCAAAAATGTCTTTCAAAAAACCTTCATTTTTTAAAGGATCTCGGTCGTCTACATTAGCTTGAGTTACACAAAAACTCAGTATTTCACCTTTGTCATTAATAACGATGTGCAATTTGAATCCGTGAAACCAGCCCATTGTTGATTTTCCTGTTGTAGCCACATCTTTAAACACTTTATTTCGGCTAATTCTTTTATTTTTACAAACCCTAATTGGTGTTGAATCTACGAACGATATTCCAGTGCAATTACCTAAACAACAAGTCTTTGCAAACATTGTCATAGGTAATAAAACAGATTGCATTAGCTCAACGAAACGGTTGTAAGATACCGTATTTGGAAACTCATTTTGCATATGTTTTTGAACATAAAAGATGTAAAAATGCTTAAAACAACGAAAACCGCTTAAATGAAAAAGATAATAGATAGTAATCACTTCTGCTGTACTCATACGAGGCTTTCTCTTTGGTTTATTGCCAATTAAAAAAGAAGCGGTTGTTTTTTCAAAATTTTTACAAAACTCGTCTGTAATACAAAATAAATCCGTAATTTTATCGAAGCAAATCATAAGGCAAATTGTTAGTTAAATATTTGTGATTCAAGACTTTAAATATACTAACTTTTGCCTTTTTGTGCAAATATTATTTACACTTTTTTGCGTTTTTTTACTTAAAAATTATTAATCGAACTCAGGTTAGAAGTTTTTATAAAGGACTTAAATAGTCAAAGAAAACGGCAAATGGCGCAAAACCAAAAAGAACGACAAAACGGGCACCACGGCTTCTTACACCTTCAAGGAAAAAAGTTTGAGCCGCAAAGGCATAAAAATAGAAGCTCAAAGAGGATTTGAAACCGCAAGCGAAGTTATAAAACCACAAAGAGCTGAAGATCAAACAATTTTAAAAGTAGAACTGTTAGACTTAGATGGTAATAAACTCACAAAACCATTATCGTATGGACAAACCGTTGTTGCTAAAGCTACTTGCACAGGATTGGAATATCAAATGATTAACCTAACCCTTTGGGAAGACGATGCCAAAGGATCAGGACACAGCCCAATAAACCAAAAAAACAGAGCCACAACCAAAACCGTAGAAGTTAAACGAGGCATTGCCAAAAAAAGTTTTCGAGTTATTTACATA
>NZ_MUGT01000160.1 GCF_002217205.1 Flavobacterium branchiophilum NBRC 15030 = ATCC 35035
TTATAGGGGGCTAGACCAATTTCAAAAACAACAAGTTCTAGTACACAACAAATTATAAGGCAACAAAATTATAGTATATCATCAAATTCTATTCAATCCATATATTTTAATCAAACACTTTCTGTTGCTCCTGGCACTTATAGAGTTTGGTGTAAATACGATAATGCTCCTAATGGAGGAGAACAATATTTGGAAGATAATAACTGCCCTACCTGTAATGGTTTAGGGTGTTTATCAACATCCACTCCAATAGGTTTTATTTCAGTTTTAGGCACTGCAAATCTCCAATGTGGAACAGCAACTGTAACTCCATCGAGTCCAATACAAAATCAAAGTGCTACTTTTTCATTTCCAATTTCAAATACAGGAAGTGCCAATTATACAGGAACCCTTTCCTTATGGTGGAGAAACTCAACCAATATTGGCAATCAATTAGGGTCATCTCTATATGGTTTAAGTGCTGGAAGTTCTTATACATTTAACTATAGCACTCCTACAGTTCTACAATCTACTCCAGGTAATTATGTTTTGCAGATTGAAGATGCCAATGGCAATGTCATTTGTTCAAAACCTGTAACCGTTACATCTTCCACACCAACTGGCTGCGTTACTTGGTCTGGGAATCCAGCAACAGGAGATGCTTATATTGCAACTGAATATTTATGTAGTAATCAAATTATCAGTTCTAGCCAAAATGGAACTTATAATTATGATACAGATATTACAAGACAAGACATTGCAAAAATCGCATATTTAGGTTTATACAAAGGCAATACACCAAGTAGCCCAGCTTTCAATTATCCTGTTCCTTTTAATGATATGCAAAATATAAATGCTAATAATAATGTATATTGGTATAATGCAGCAAAAGTTCTCTCTTATTTGCAGTACGGTGATGCAATTACACCATTTGATAGAGATTTTATAAATTTTAATCCTACGAGTTTAATTAAAAGAAAGTATGCCATAAAAATGTTTTTAGAAGCATTTAAAATTCCCCTTTCAGCGAATACTACGAGTCCTTATACGGATGTTTTACCATCAGACCCAATGTTTAAATACATTAGAACTGCCTATGATTTAGGTATAATGACGGGTAATACTGTTAATTGTTCATCGGGAACTTGTTTTCATCCTGAAGCCAATATTGCTAGACAAGATGCTTTTATTGTACTTTGGAGAATATTAACCAATAACAATATCTCTAAACCTACCATGGCAGATTTAACAAATGAAGCTAATTATTTTGTACCAGGGAATTATAGAATTGCCAATATGAATAATATTCCTTCGATGGAAAGAGCCAATTTTAATCATTATCAAAAAAATATTTTCAATTTACCTGGTAAAGGTTTACCTTTGGATATTTCGTTTTCTTATAATTCTTTTTTAACCGAATTACCAAACGACTTTTTTACCTCGACGGCACTGCCGAATATGCACTTCTTGTCATTGAGCAAAGGTTGGAATCATAGCTATAACAATTTTATTCAATTTGAACCAGGATACACCTATACAGAAAATGGAAATACCTATACCGTAAACGCAAAATATTATATATTTTGGGCAGATGGCTCTATACAAGTATATGATAAAGTTTTGGGTGCTTATGAAACACAAGGTGTTTATGATAGTTTTTTAAGAATTGGAAATTCCATTTTTATAACCACAAAAAATCAAATTGTATACCAGTTTACCAGCGGAACAGGAACCGATGTTTATGTTCCATCGAAAATTACGGATAGAAATGGAAACCAAATACAATACAGTTATGTTCCAGGCTCTATAACTCCTGCGGTTATTTCTAATATTAAAGATATGACCACTAATAGACAACTCAACTTTACTTACGAAGTAGTCAATGGAAAAGATATGGTGAAAACCATCACCGAAACTGGGTTAAATAGAACGGTTACTTTTAATTATAACTCAAGCGGTAATCTAGCGTCCTTTAAAGATGCTAAAAATCAAACAACTTATTATAACTACGACCCAGTTCAAAATTATAATACAGAAAACCTATTGACAGAAATTATTTTACCTAAAGGAAACAAAATAAAGAATTCCTATTTTAACAGAAAGTTTCAAGCCAGCAAAACATTCAATCAAAACAATGTAGCAACAAGTACTACTTCTGTACAATTTACACCTTATTATGCAAGTGGAAATGTATTTAATACTACTTCAAAGGTTATTGACCCACAAAATAGAGAAACCAATTACAGCCATAATTCCGATGGTAATCCTACGCAAATTGTGGCACCTACTGGTACTTCTACTTTATCTAATTACGGAACTGGTAATAACCTAAATCTTCCGCAAAATATAACAATCAATGGGCAAAGTTCTTTAATAACTTACGACCCTAAAGGAAATATCCTTACAATTGATAAAAACGGTATCAACAATACTTTTACTTATACTGCCAAAAATGATGTCGCTACTCATAAAGACGGAAATAATAATATTACCACGTACAATTATGATGCTGCGGGCAATCTTACTTCTGTAGTAAGACCTACTGGTTTTGGTTCTACAATTATCGAAAGAAATTCAAACGGACAGGTTACCAAAGTTACCAATCCTTCGGGACTATATACCGAATATTTTTACAACTCCAATGGTTTAGTAAACAACATCAAATTGATGAATTTTATTCAAACTTTTGCCAGTTATGATAATGCTTCTCGTCTTACTTCTACCACAGATGCTAATGGAAATACAAATTCATTTGAGTACGATAACAACGATAATTTAGCCAAATCTATCAATCCACTTGGTGCTGTGAATGGTAAAGTAGAACATTCTTATGATGCCAATGACAATCATATAGATATTAAAAACCAAAAAAACGAAACACAAACCAATGTGTATAATTGGGATGATGATATGTTGATGTCAGAATCTTTTGGCTCTCATACCAAATCTTATACTTATAATGTGGATGGATCTTTGGCTACACATACCCGAGGCAACGGAACTTTTACATACACCTATAATCCTGATGGCAGATTACAATCAGACGGGCAAACCTCTTATCAGTACGACAGTCGTGGGAATATCGAAAAAATAACCAATACGATTGGCGATATCTATTTGCATTATGATGTAAACGATCGCATAGATTATTACGATGATTATTTTGGTAACAGAGTAAAATATACCTATGACAACAACAATAATGTAACTGAAATAGCTTACAACGCTTCTGGTAGTAAAAAAGTAACCTACTCGTATGATTCTGTAAACCGTTGCACGAAAGTAAAAGATTGGAACAATAAAGAAACTTTTTTTACTTACAATACCGATGACAGAATAGATAAGGTAACTTTACCAAATGGGACTTTTACACAATATTCGTACAACGATACAGCAGGAAGATTAACAGGAATATACAACAGAAGGTCAAACTTTACAGAAATTTCCAGTTATACTTTTACATTAGACAATGCAGGTAACCACATTACAGAAGCCATAACAGAACCATCTATAACAGCAGGTTTACAAACTATTGCTAACGAAACTGTAAATTACGGAACTTATCCTTTCAACAGAATACAAAGCCAAGGCAGTACCAACTTTACACACAATACCGCTGGTGGCATAACCCAAGCAGGTGCTAATTCATTTACTTATGATATTAACGACAATATGCTTACAGCTCCTAATAGTTCATTTTCTTACGATGGAGCAGGAAACCGCAGAGCAAAAACCGTAAATGGTGCGAATACTCGTTATGTATTGAGCATATTAGGAATGAGCCAAGTTTTGATGGAAACCAACAGCAGTAATGCAGTTCAAAACTATTATGTATATGGACCAACAGGTTTGTTATACCGTGTAAAAGCCGATAATACTACTTATAGCTATTACCATTACGATTATAGAGGTAGCACCACAGCCATTACCAACGATGCACAGAATGTTACCCACAGTTATAGCTACGATCCTTTTGGTAAAGTATTAGCCAAAACCGAAGCCGATGCCAACCCTTTTCAATATGTAGGACAGCACGGTGTGCAATATGAAAGTCCAACACTAACCTTTATGCGTGCAAGATATTACGACCCAACTATAGGACGATTTGTAAGCGAAGACCCTATTTGGGCATTGAATTTATATCCGTACGCAGATAATAATCCTGTGATGAGAATAGATCCAGATGGAGAAAAATATAAAGAATTAGAAAAATTATTAAGGGGGTCTATTGATATTAAAGAATGGTTAGATGATGATGAAAATATTGATACTTCACAAGATTTTTTATCAGATATTAATGGATTATATAAATCGTATCAGAATACAGCTTGGAAAGGTAATAAAAGTAAAAACAAATGGAAAGCATTTAATAATACACTTGCGGGTCACGTGAAAAAATGGGGAATTGATTTTGCCGGCAGTAAACTTTATGATATGACTATTGCCGAAAGTATAGATGAGGCTGCAAAACAAATAAATTCATCAAATATAGGAATGTCTTTTAAAATTCTAACAGGAAAAAATTTAATTACAGATGAAAACATAAAAAAAGCTAAAGAGTGGGGAAAGAAAAAGTTTGTTGGTACTTTAAATATGAGTAGTGAAGGTTATGGGTTATTAATTGATTATTTTATACATCAATATGACTCTGGCTGGTAATATTAAAATAACTCTCCCCAGTTTGTACTAGCATCACGCTCGTACCAAATAGAAAATAATTTTAAAAATAGAAATATGAACGATTACATCAACTGTAACCAATGCGGTTAGCTAAACACAAAAAACACCAAATGGTATTATCTAGCATGGTTTACAGGTACAAAATATTTTTGTTGTAAAGTATGTATGGATAAACATAAAAGTGAGAATTAATAACAATAAAAACCTTTGGCAAAGTTGTATGCTTTGCCATAGGTTTAAAAATAGTAATAATTTAAAAATAGATAAAAAATGAAGAATTTAATATTAATAGTTTTTTGCTTGTTTTCATTTACAACATTTGCACAGCAAAAAAAGGCTACCAAATCGAAAGCAAAGACTACAGTTTCTATAAAGAATAAAGCTGTCAAAATCAATACTATTTGTGGTTTATGCAAAGGAACTGGTAAAGATCCAAAATGCAATGGTACAGGTTTATGTCAAAACCATCATACTACATATTTAGATGTAAAATGTTTTAATAATTGTGATTGTTATGATGGTGGTGATGATATTGGCGATGAACCAGAAACAGCGGATGAATGTACTACTAGATGTGAAAAAGAATGCCAAAGAAGTCAGTTGTGTGGAGATTGTGACTCTTATGATGGCACTTGCAAAAAAATGTGGTGTAATAATGGAGTGTGCAGAAATTGTAATGGAAAAGGTAAAGTTTCTAAATAAACATAAAAGTGAAAATTAATAATATAAAAATAGTTAAATAATGAAGTCAATCCTTAAACTCGCATTCCTTTTCATGATAGGAATAAGTACCGAAACATACGCTCAAAACCAAGCCTGCGAAGATAAATGGAATCAAGTAACTCGTGTAAACTCGTCAGATACTTGGAAAGAAACCAACACCATTAGTAATGGTAAAGTATATTGGAAATCTATAGAATACAACGGTGAATATGTACACAAACTCTACAAAGTAGCTAGTACAGGTTTGTTTTATGTGCAAACATACAAATTCGATAATATGGTTTATTATTCCAACGAAAAAGATGCAATTCGTGCACTGTTTATTTGGTTTAAATGCGGTGGCTATTTTACAGAACAAGGAAAAGTGAAACAATAATTTTAAAAAAAATAAAAAATATGAATACAAAAAATTTTACAGCAATTATTTTATTTGCAACGGTTTTGGGTTACTCTCAAAAAACAAATAACATTGGATTTGGGATAAGCCCTTTTGGTTCTGCATTTGCAGACCTTTCTTATGATAAAGATGCGAAAAATCTATTTAGGAAAAGCCAATTATACACAAATATAGATTACAATAGTTATTTAAACGTTCATGCTTTTTATGAAAAACAATTTGATGGAATAACTACTCTTTTTGAAGCAAAATACGCTACGGCTAAAATTAAAGATTATGAAAAAGGTAATAATTCAAATCTATTAACCGAAGAATATGATTCAAATATTTCAATATATAGTGCAAATGTATATATTGGATATACAATCAACAAAAAGAAAAGATTGCAATTACCTTTATATATTGGTGGCGGAATTAGCTATTTAAATGCCAAGCCTATAAGCCAAGGTGCATTAGAGCTTTCTGCAAAAGCAAGATTGAAATTTTATATTTCTAATAAAATTGCATTATATAGTGGAGTTAATTATGATTTAGGTGTTTTAGGTGGAAAAGATATAAAAAATGACAGTGATAAACTCATTGGTTACTACGGAATGTACAATTTAGAAACAGGTTTAATGTTTAGTTTTTAGAAAAATGAAAAAATACATACTTCTAATTTTATATTTTTGTACAATAGTTTCCTTTGCACAAAAAAAATATTTTAAAGATGCCATTGAGAAAGGTAGAAATGCCTCAAGTTTTTATTATTGTAATTTAAGCGATAGCAAAGTTGTAAAAGAAAGCGATGTAAGAGATTATGCGTATCAAAATAATTATATAATAAAAAACATAACCACACAAATAGTAAATAGATTTGGTGATAGTTTTACGGGTGTAAATACTTTTGAATTTTTACCAGTTTTAGAAATTCCAAATTATGTTTTTAGTAAATATGTAAGTAATGATATTTCTAATTTACTTTTAAGTGATATAAAAAAAAATAACAAAGGAAAGGCATACATTTTCAACCCTGCTTCATCTAATTTTCAATATAGAGAAGTATATTGGTCTGGGACTATTTTAGACAATGAAATTCAAGGAGAAGGTTTTGGTCTTTTTACATCTGATGATGAAAAAAATATGATTTCATTTAGAGGGAATTTTGACAAGGGAAGCCTTAAAGGAAATGCTAAGTTTAATCAATACACCTATAATTCTTCTAATTTTGAAAATGGTACTTCAATAAAAAATACTATCAGTTTAGAAAACTTTAATGAGAATATAGCTGTTCTAAAAATTGATAATAAATACGGCTTTATAAATTCCGATTTCAATATTATAACACCAATTAAATATGAAAGTATTGATAAAGAATATGAAAACGGAAAAGCATTTGTTACTTTAAATAATGAAAAAATAATTATTGACAGTAAAGGTAATTTTCTTGAATATACGCAAGAACAAAAAAATATTTTTGAAGCAATAAGAATAAAAAAAGAAAAAGAAGAAAGAAAACTTGCTTATTATAAACCTCAAATTGAAGCATATAACAGTATTGCACAAAGCATTGCAAAACAATATATGAACGCTTACGTTCCAAAAACAGGGAACAATCCAAGATTTGAATTTGCTAATCCTAACGATTTTGATAAAAGTGTTAGAAAAGTTTATATAATTTGGAATGGGAGACACTATTCTGATGCTTATTCAAAATCTCATATTGCAGCAGTTGAAGGGAATATTTACATAAGCGAAGGAAGATTTGAAGAATTGGTAGTAAGTCAAAATGCAAAATATATGTTATCCGCTACCCAAAATTGGAACGCAACAAAAGATTTAGCAATTGCTGCTTGGAAAGCTTTACCTGAAGTAGATTACTCTTATAGTTCTTCATCAACCTACTCTAGTGAAAGCTACAGCAATAATTCTAACCAAAAAAACAATAATAATGAAACTTTAAAAAATTCTGAATCAGTAAAGATTGATAAAGAAAAATATAGAACTGGGAATTTTGAACTACCAAATTATACAGAAGAAGTTGTATATTCTGAAAAATATGTTACAAAAAGTCTTATAAAATTTAACGATAATATTTCTTTTAATATATATTACAATCCCGAATGTGGTAAGTATTATCATAAAGAAACACCAGGAATTAAATCATATTACAAAGACAAAATTTCTTTAATTAAATCCATGTATGCAACTGAAAAAGGAGGATTTGATATCATCTATACTTTTGGAAATTCTAGTACTTGTGATTAACAACTAAATAATATAAAAATGAAAAACACAATCCTTACAATAGCAATATTACTCTTAGGCTTTACCGCAAAAGCCCAAGTAACCGTAACTTATACCTATGATAATTTACACCGTCTTACCCAAGCCAGTTATTCTAATGGTGTTGGTATTCAGTATTCTTATGATCAATTAGGTAATAGAACACAAGAAACAAAAACATCTACACTTTCGGTAGAAGAGGTAACCAAAGAAAACAGTTTTACACTTTTTCCAAATCCATTTCAAGAAGAGTTGCAAATAGCATCAAAAGAACAAAGTATTACACAAGTGCAGTTATACGACCTCACAGGCAAGCTCATTCAAGAAGAAAAAGTAAACAATCAAAATTCTTTTACCTTTAAAACAAACGGTTTGCCAAGTGGCACTTATCTCATAACTATTTTTACAGATAAAGGAAAAGAGAGTTATAAGGTAATTAAAAAATAATATGTCTCATAATCCCCTTTACTTTTTGGTAAAGGGGATTATGATATGAAACCGAATAGATTTGGATACATCAGTTTGTTCGTTTTTGCTAAAATGAGTCA
>NZ_MUGT01000161.1 GCF_002217205.1 Flavobacterium branchiophilum NBRC 15030 = ATCC 35035
AACTTTCTAAAAAAATTGAATACCATAGCGAGTAGTTTATACAACGGAGGCACGAGCGTAGATGCAAATGGTGTTGCGATAAAAGGCACGGGATTGAACAGCCTTGGCGACAATTTTGGCGACATTGGCACAATAGCCTTTGGCACCCTTAGTGGCGGTGCAGGCGCCGCCCTCACGGGAGGGAACTTTTGGCAAGGTGCTGTAACAGGGCTGGTGGTGAGTGGACTGAATCATGCAATGCACTCGATGGGGAAAAACGGGGATTTAAAACAATGGCTTAAAAAGGCGGGTGTTAATTATAAAGACATTCCAAATATGACTTCTGGACAGGTTTTAGAACTTATTGCTAAAGTTCCTGAATTAGCACAGTTCTACAGCGAGAGTGGTAGTTTTAAAGTCGGAGTAAATAAAAATGTGAGTTACGATTTAACTAGTGGAAGCACTAAAACAAGAACCGGAACAATGACTTTTGGAACTGATGCGTTCAAGAGTATGTTAACTTTAGGAACTTCTATAATACACGAAACTGGTCACGCTTGGGATTTGTTTTCAGGTAACTTTTCTAAATTTAATTCTATTTCGGATAAAGATGGATTTAGGACAGAAGTTATGGAATACAGAATGTACGAACGTGAATTACAATATTCTCTTCCAGCATATAACAGATCTGGGTTAAATTATAGAAATGAATTTTATATGAGAATATCAAATAGAGGTTATGATCCAGATTCATTTTTAAAATGGTAACTATGAGAAATGTACTTTTTTTAATTTTAACTTTTGCTGTTTCTTGGTTAAGTTATTCTCAAGAAATAGTTAATGAAGAGTATGAAATTTACGGGACGTTAATTGGTGAGCAAGGTTATCAATTTTTTCCTATAAATTTTGGCATCCCAACTAAATTTAAATTTGAAATTAAAGACTCAATTTATACAAAAATAGAGAAAATGGATGTAAAATCTATTGACCGAAAAAAATTGATTGATGTATCTTTAAAATATAGTATCAATAAAACTTTCAAAATTATAGAAAGTGACCAATACAATCAAATATATTTAAGTCCTATCTATTTTAAAAGTAAAGACGAAGCATATTTTTTGTATATCATAAAAGGTAATCTTCCAAAACCATATTCATATTTTTATGAAGCAAAAAGAGTCAAGGATAAATGGAAGTTAACAGATTATTACTTAATCAACTAAAACAGCGAAAGCCGAGCAAATGCTCGGGTTTTCTAATTTACAAAAAAGCAGCGTTATTATAAAAAAAAATTTAAACTTTTTAGGGGTTAGTATTTCATCAATAATTTTAAAGACGGTTGCTTTATCGCTATTAGTCCAATTGTTTTTAAAATTTTTATCAATAAATTTCTAAAAAAAGAGCTTTTAAAAGAATTATTTATTATTTTTGTAGATATAAATGGCTTTGCCGCTGGAGCTTTGAGTAGCATAGCAAGTAGTGCCTGGAGTGGAGGTGAGACAATTACAGATAATGGGAATTATACAATGTCAATGACAAAACATGCAGGTTTAGGTGCAGGAACAGGCGACATTGGTACAATAGCCTTTGGTACCCTTAGTGGCGGTGCAGGTGCCGCCCTTACAGGAGGTAACTTTTGGCAAGGTGCTGTAACAGGGCTGGTGGTGAGTGGACTGAATCACGCGATGCATAAGATGATGAATGAAGATTTTGTAAAAGGTAAACTTGACAGGGAGGTTGATGCTGTATTTAGAAATTTAGCCGATTCTGAAGCACCCGCAACACGTGAAACTTTGTATAAAATTAAAGATTCTTTACCAACATTAAAAAGTTATTTTTCAAAAACTGGAAGTGTTGATATGTATGCTCAACCAGATATTAGCTCACTTGATGATGGGTCTATTGCAAAAACGTATGCTCACAGTGAAAATAATTTTAAAAGTTCTCGAGTATCAACAACATATTTCAAAGATTCTTTCAGATCTTATAGAATATTAGCTAGAACAATGCTACATGAATTTGGGCATTGTTTAAGTTATAAAAACGGTGATTTTTATAATTACCATATAAATCATACAAGAGCTGAAACAAATAGTTGGAAAGAACGATATGCTTTCAATTATGCTTTTGCTAATGGAGGAGTTCCATACAGAAATGATCCTTGGTACCTAATGAATAGTAAATAAAATGAAAAATTTAAAGATATTCTTAATATTCCTTTTTTTGAGCTATAATTTATTCGCTCAAAGAGATTTTAATAGAAGTATTATTTCTAAAAATAGTATTCTTAAGTGTTCTGAATATTCAGTCATACCAAAAACTAATCCAGATTATTACAAGAAACCAATTGGGCTAATGTTAAAAGCTGAATTTTTTTTCGACATAAACGGTAATGTTATCAAATATTTTAGTCCAGATGGGGCTGAAGCATCTCATTCAAAATCTAAAGATTTGATAGAAAATTACCTATATAAAGACAATAGAATAGTTAAAATGTCAAGGGTAGGTTTCGATTCAATATCAGTTGAGTACTTATATTTTGACAAAAAAAATTTGATTTGTAAAATAATGACAAACCATCGTGGTGAAAGAATCGGATTAGAAATGATTCGCAAAGACAATAAAGGAAAAGAAGTAAGAAATACAGAAGTAAACTTCAATTATACATCACAATTAAATAGTTACATTGATTTAAACAATTATAAAATTCTATATTATAAAAACAGAAAAAAAATTAATAACTTTAGAAAGGTTATTGCTATCACTATTGAAGAACTAAATTTATTTAAAACATCAACGAATATAGAACTTATTGAAAGAAAATTAACTGAAATTGAAAAAAATAAGTTTATAAGTGAACTGAATTTTAACGCAT
>NZ_MUGT01000162.1 GCF_002217205.1 Flavobacterium branchiophilum NBRC 15030 = ATCC 35035
ATGACCTGAAAAACAAGCCTTCAAACAAACAACGTCCTACTTGTGTACCTATTTTGATACCTGTGTTGGCATCGTTTGTAGCAGTGTAACCATTTGCACAATCTAAAGTAACTTTCAAATCCATATTAAGATTCATTATTTTACTATTGTAGTTGTTGGATATTTTAAAAATGGCTTCCAGAGTGGTCGCTGAAGGTTTAAAAACTGTTCTTGCTCCAGAGCCTTCTATGGTGATGCCGTGTAAACCATCTAAATTAATAGGAGTGCTGATTACATAAATTCCCTCTTGAAAATAGAATTTTCTGAAACCTCTGGCGTAAGCATTGGCTATTACAACATCTAAATCACCAATTGGACTTGTAGTGTACAAGTGACTATTACTTGTATTAGATAAAGTAGCACTTGTATTATTTGTTGCTGGGTCTGAACGTATTGGAACTGGTGTAGCAGGATAACAAATATTTGTTCCTGTACTGACAGAAAAGGTACTACCAATCGTATAAACATTTCTATTTTGTTGTCCAAAGGACAAATTGTTTAGTACTACAATTATTAGTACAACTAAAAAGGTTTTCATTTTCTTCATGATTTTATTATAATTTAAGGGTTAAAATTAGTTTGTTAATACCGTGTTTCCTTGATTAATAAGCGTTTGTTTATCTATTAGTCCTTGTCCTGTAGGAGCTACCTCTTGCAAGAAATCAAAAAATTTACCGCTTATAGGCTGAATGTTTAAAAATTTATTTAAAATTGCATTTACGCCACTTGAGGGTAATTGGATGTTAGAAACATAATAGGTGCAATAGTTCAAAAGATGCATATTAATAGTAGTGCTTGGCAATACCTGGTCTCTTAATACTATTTGATTACAATAGGTTAAAAGCGGTAAATTTAATATACCTAGTTTATCTGCTTTACAATCAAGATAGCTATTTATTTTTGTAAGAACAGGAAAATTTAATTCAATAAGACTATTGCTAGGATTGTATGTGTATTTATTAACTCTTATAACATTAACTTCTTCAAGAGCAGGAAAGGATACAATGTTACCAGCTGCTGTAATGTTTAAAGATTGTGTTTTTTTTAATTTATTCATACTAACATTTGCGAAATAACCATCAAATCCTAGACCACCTTCAAATGAATAATTTTGATCTATATATTCTAAATCATTACAGATAAAAGTGCCTCCGTATACATCTTCTGCGGAAACACCTAAAGCCTTACGTACATTTTTTAGGTCTTTAATTTCAATAGCAACTAGATGTTCGCTTTCATTACCAGAGTTTGGAAGAATAAAACTAATAAGAAATAATTCTGTTATACCCTCAATAAAAATATTTTCTAGTTTTTTGCCATATCTAATCTTTAAATCCAATATTGGCATTTTTCCTTGTCCTCTAATCTTAATATTTTTTAGATTGTTATATGTGCCGTTAATCTCTATTTTTCTAACTGTAACTGGAACTTCAAGTTCAATAGTTGTTAAATTTGTGAGTGGTTCAATTCCGCCTACATAAATATTTTCAGTAATTGAGCCTACTTCCGCTTTTAGTTTGGCTACACATTCGGCATCGGTAAGGTCGCCTTCAATATAGACATTGGTTTTGCCTATGTTTTCTG
>NZ_MUGT01000163.1 GCF_002217205.1 Flavobacterium branchiophilum NBRC 15030 = ATCC 35035
TAATTCAGGCATATTAAATTCTGAATAATTTCCTTGCCATCTATTGTATGTGCTATTTTTAATCGTTTTATTTATATATTTTAAATCATAAAAATTTAATTTATTAAAAACAGGGTGGTCATATTGCCCAATAAATAATCTTAAATTACCATGAATAGTAACTAAATCATGACATTCTATATCTATAAATTCATTCAAATTATAATCTCCAGCCATGTGTCCAAAATCTAATTGATTAGCTTCAACTACTCCATTAATTAGTATTTTGTTTAGATAATGTCCGTCTTCAATTTCAATTTTATTGATTTTGTTATTTGTTCCTTTTATGCAAATATTTTTCAAATATTTGTTATTATTGAAGTAAATATCTCGCAAGTTTATATTAAAATTAATATTAATAGATGATAACTGCGAAGTATTCTGCACATAAATGTTTTCGGTTTGTGTTCCAATTTCAGCAATTAATTTAGCTTGTGCTTCTGCATTTGTAATATTACCTTCAATATACACGTTTACTTTGCCAAGTCCCTCGGCGGTGGTGTAATAGTTGTTTT
>NZ_MUGT01000164.1 GCF_002217205.1 Flavobacterium branchiophilum NBRC 15030 = ATCC 35035
ATTGATGTATATTTGGTATCCATACCAAAATAGTCAAATTTCATCATTTGCTTAGCGTTTCTACACTATTGCTTAAAAAGGAACTCGCAATATCGAAAGTTATAAGCTACTTTTAAAATTATATTTTATTCAAAAATGTAGTATTAATTTTTAAAAATAAAAGGGATTTTTAATGAGAATAGCGCACTACTTTAAAAAAAATAAAATAAAATCAAAATAGGATTGATATTGGCAAAAAATTAAATATTTTTGACTTCAAATCAAAATAAGATACTATGTTTCAAGAAAAAGTGATAGTGGGTAGTGAAGAGTGGTGTTCGTTTCCAAATTTAGGAATACCAACAATTAAAGCTCGTGTTGATTCTGGAGCAAAAACATCGGCTTTGCATGCCATCAATATAGCTCCTTTTATTAAAAATGGTGAAAATTGGGTCAAGTTCGACATCAATCCCATTCAAAATAATGTAAAAACCATTATCCATTGCGAATCAAAGCTGATAGATAAACGGGTTGTAAAAAGTTCGAGCGGATTTAGAGAACAACGTTATGTTATTAGTGCCGATTTAGAAATTGGTGGCAAAAATTGGAGTATCGAACTGACGCTAACCAATAGAGACTCTATGGGATTTAGAATGCTTTTAGGTCGAGAAGCCATGAGTGGTAGAATATTAGTTGATCCAGAGCAAAAATATTTATTAGGGCAACCTACATCGGAAAATTTACATTTATATTACAAAAATGCAAACAAAAACATACAAGGTCTTCGCATTGGCTTGTTGGCCAGCAACCCCGAACTGTATAGCAACAAGCGGATTATGGAGGCAGGAACTATTAGAGGACACGAAATGCACTTTTTGAATATCAAAGAATGTTATATGAAACTGGATGCTACAACTCCAGAAATACATTATAGGGGGGGTAGGGTTTTAGACAATTTTGATGCAATAATTCCAAGAATAAGACCTAGTATTACCTTTTATGGATGTGCCTTAACCCGACAATTTGAAGCTTTGAAAGTATATTGTTTAAACTCTGCAGCTGCCATAACCCAATCAAGAGATAAGCTTTTTTCGTTGCAATTGCTACTTAATAATGGGGTAGAAATACCAACAACGGGTTTTGCGAATTCGCCTTTGGATACAGATGATTTGATCAAAATGGTTGGTGGTTCTCCTTTAATTGTCAAATTATTGGAAGGCACACAAGGTAAAGGAGTTGTACTTGCAGAAACCAAAAAAGCAGCCGAAAGTGTTATCAATGCCTTTAAAAGCCTCAATGCCAATATATTAGTTCAAGAATTTATAAAAGAAGCAAATGGCAAAGACATTCGATGTTTTGTTATAGACGGCAAAGTTGTTGCTGCCATACAAAGAGAGGCTTTGCCTGGCGAGTTTAGAGCCAATATTCATTTGGGAGGCACAGCAACTGTAATTAAAATTACTGCTGAAGAGAAAAAAATTGCTATAAAAGCAGCAAAAGCAATGGATTTAAAAGTAGCAGGAGTGGACATTATCCGATCTTCAAAAGGGCCTTTGTTGTTAGAAGTCAATTCCTCTCCTGGATTGGAAGGTATTGAATCTGCTACTAATAAAGATATTGCAGGCGAAATGATTGCTGCAATAGAGCGTAAATTTGAGAAAAATCAATAAAAAAACCTCTATTAAAAGAGGTTTTTTTATATTTATTTTTTTAATGATGCACTCAATTCTAACGAAATTGAGGACCGTTCCATTTTTAATTTTCCCGACATTGTTTCTAATACAATAGTTGTTTCGCCCAATTCTGCAATTTTACCGTGTATGCCACTTTTGGTAACCACTCTATCTCCTAATTTTAGAGATTTTTCAAATTCTTTTTCTGTTTTTATCTTTTTTTGTTGAGGTCTGATCATAAAAAAATAAAAAACCAAGGCCATCAAACCTAATTGGATTATTAAAGGATAATTCATATTATAGTAATTTAATTGTTATTATTATTATTATTAAATGTAAAATATAAATAATTACATCAAACCTCTGCCTATTTTTTGAAGTCTGTCGGTATTTTTCATATCTTTCAAAATATTATCTAAAATACCATTGATAAACACACTACTTTTTGGTGTAGAATATTCTTTGGCTAATTCTAAATATTCGTTTATGGTAACATTGGTAGGAATTGATGGAAATTTTAAAAACTCGCAAATGGCCATTTTCAAAATGATAGTATCCATTTCTGCAATACGTTCAATGTCCCAATTTGGTGTTTTATCGTGGTATTCCTTAGCAAATGTTGCTTCATTTAATACTGTTTTTCTAAATAAATGCTGGGCAAATTCCTTATCATCTTCGTTTTTGTAAATGGTTGGGATTTTAAATTTTGGATCCTCTATGCCTCTTATAGTTGCCAATTGTTTTAAAATAAAGGTATTTACAAGCGGAATATCATCTACCCATGTAAGGGTTTTTTCTTCCAAATAACTGTAAAATTTTTCATTTGGAACAATAATATTTTCAAATAAATTCAGTATAAAATTTCGGTCTTCTTCAAAATTATTTACCCTATTGTACATGTAATTTTGATAAATTTCAGATTTTTTTACATCTTCTAAAAGCATCAAAATAGCATCATTATTCATAGACCAATCATTAATTTTGCGGCCTTCGAGGGCTATACCTAATGGATTATTTTCTTCCAAAAACAACAATATACCATTATTAATAAATTTGTTATTAGGATTTTTTTCATCTTTGGTTGCCAAATGTTTAAGGCTACTTTTGTGAAGAAAAACGGCTTCTGTTTTTTTCAATTCAATTAAAGCAGCCAATATTGTCAAATATAAATCTTTTATACTATCAATACTGTACTTCAAAAACTTTTCTTCTTTTAATAAATCATCAGAACCATTTTGATGCATGGCAAAAATGGTTTGCATCACTTTAATACGGATATGTCGTCTGTTTAGCACTTGATAAGAACATTTAAAAATTAAAACTGCAAAAATAATTTGCGGTGCAAAAATAATACAATTGTTTGAATTTATTGAAACAAAATTGATTTATTTGAAAACTGTCATTTGATTGTACAGATATTGATCACAATCTTGTATCTTTGCTTTTTTAATTTTTTTAAATTAATCACATCCAAATGAAAGAATTACAGTATATCAATAAATACTTTTTTAAATACAAATCAAAATTTTTATTAGGTATTTTCATTACAATTGTTGCCCAATTTTTTTCGCTTTTTACTCCTAAACTAATTAGTAAATCGTTCAAAACTATTGAAGAATATGTTAAAACCAATCCAGAAAATACACAACTTATCCAACAAGAATTGTTACACAACATATTATTAGTCATTGGTACTACAATTATTGCAGGAATACTTACTTTTTTAATGCGTCAGACTTTAGTTGTCATGTCCAGACATATCGAGTTTGATTTAAAAAATGAAGTTTTTTTACAATATGAAAATTTAACGCAAGATTTTTATAAAAAAAATAGAACAGGCGATTTGATGAATCGCATAAGTGAGGATGTAGCCAAAGTACGCATGTATGCTGGGCCCGCTGTGATGTACACCATCAATACCTTTATTAGATTTGCAATTGTTATTACATATATGTTAAATGTTTCTACAAAATTAACCATCTATACCTTACTACCTCTTCCTATTTTATCTTATTTTATATTCAAATTAAGTCAAAAAATTAATAAAAGAAGTAGTATTTTTCAACAATATTTGTCAAAAATTTCTAGTTTTACACAAGAAGTGTTTTCTGGTATTCGGGTAATCAAAGCTTATTCATTAGAAGCACAGTTTCAAGACAATATGAACCAACTTTCAGACGAAAGCAAGCAAAAAAGTTTGGATTTAGCAAAAGTCAATTCCCTTTTTGGTCCCTTAATGATGGCTTTAATAGGTATTAGTAATTTGGTGGTCATCTATTTTGGTGGTCTTATGTACATCAATGGTAGTATCGCCAGCATAGGAACCATTGCAGAATTTATCTTATATGTCAATATGCTCACATGGCCCGTAGCCTCGCTGGGGTGGGTTTCGTCGATGGTGCAAGAAGCCGAAGCATCTCAAAAAAGGATAAACGAATTTTTGAAAATTGTGCCAGAAATACAAAATAATTGTACAGAAAAAACAGACATACATGGCGAAATCGCATTTGAAAACGTTTCATTTACTTATAATGATACACAAATAACAGCGCTAAAAAACATCAGTTTTTCCATCAAAAAAGGGGAAACATTGGCCATTTTAGGCAAAACAGGATCAGGAAAATCTACCATTCTGGGGCTAATCAGTCGCATGTATGATGTAAATTCTGGGCAAATTCTCATTGATGGAAAACCCATTTCTACAATAAATTTATTTGATTTGCGAAATAACATTGGCGTTGTGCCACAAGATGCCTTTTTGTTTAGCGATACAATTGAAAATAATATCAAATTTGGCAACGAAAAGGCAAGCTTTGCGGCAGTAGAAAATGCTGCACAAATGGCAGTTGTGCATCAAAATATCATTGAATTTAATAACGGTTACCAAACCATATTGGGCGAAAGAGGTATTACACTTTCTGGTGGTCAAAAGCAACGAGTGTCTATTGCCCGAGCTTTGATAAAAAATCCCGAAATATTGCTTTTTGACGACTGTTTATCGGCAGTAGATACAGAAACTGAGGAGCAAATATTACATAATTTATTAGAAATTTGCAAAAATAAAACTACAATTATAGTAAGCCATCGGGTGTCGTCTGCTAAAAATGCAGATAAAATTATCATCATCGACGACGGACAAATCATTCAAGAAGGCTCTCATAATCAGTTAGTAAACCAAACAGGGTATTATCAAGATTTATATCTCAAGCAACTTTCTGAAAAAGAAATGTCCTAAATATTTGTTTATTTAGATAAATTTTAGCATTTTTGGGCTTGGTTACATGATATAACAAATTTTGAAAAATAGGAATATGAGAGAAAATGATTTATTAGAAAAAGAAGAAATTTTTTCTAAAGTTTTAAGAGCCGGCAGAAGAACTTATTTTTTTGATGTAAGATCAACAAAAGCAGACGATTATTATATTACAATTACTGAAAGTAAAAAATTTACTGAAGAAGATGGTTCTTTTCATTTTAAAAAACACAAAATATATTTGTATAAAGAAGATTTTAATGCTTTTACAGATATTTTAAACCAAATGACCGCTTTTGTTTGGAATAACAAAGGGGAAGAAGTCATTTCGGAACGGCATCAAAAGGACTATAAAAAAGAATCAAACGACGATTTTGATTACCCAAAAAACAAAAATTTTACTGATGTAGATTTTGATGATATTTAATATATTCAAAATGCTATATTAATTAGTAATATAAAAAACCTCGCTTATAGATAGCGAGGTTTTTTTATCCAATTTTCAAACCGTTTGCAACTTTATAGTCAGGAGCTAACAGTACAATATCGTTTTCTAATCCCACAGAGCCTAATACCAAACACTCACTCATAAATTTTCCAATTTGTTTTTTGGGAAAATTTACTACCGCTACTATTTGACGATGCAATAAGATGTCTTTTTCATACCTTTTTGTAATTTGTGCTGAACTTTTTTTGATTCCAATTTCCGAACCAAAATCAATAGTCAATTGATAGGCTGGTTTTCTGGCTTCAGGAAAATCCTGAACTGCAATGATAGTACCTACTCTTAGGTCGATTTTTTCAAAATCATGCCAGTTGATTGTTGCATCAAAACTACTTTCCATGATTTATTATAATTGAGCGTCAATATATTCTGATATTCTGGCCAATTGTGCATCATCGATTTTAGCCATTTTTTGCATTTTCAACAAAATCGGTTTCCATTCTTGCTTAGTATATTCGCTTGCAGCATACAATTTATGACATTTGGCACAATGATTTTCATACAATGATTTTCCTTCTGCCAAAGCCGGAGTCAATACCATAGCTTTTTCTGAAGGGTTTGCACTTGCGGAACTTGTTGTACTTTTTGAACTGTTACAGGATACCAATACAATTGATAAACCTAAAATTAAAATCCCTTTTTTCATCCTAATTTTTTTTGATTAATACATTATTTTATGGGCTAATGTAGTCAATTTTTTTTATTTATCATTTAAAAAAAATAAAGTTCTACTAAATAATATCTTAAAAAAAATCAATCTTTTTATTTTAATAAGTAATATATTATGTTACAACATAAAATGTTAAAATTAATAAAGATGAACCTATTTTTTATACATTTGGCATAACATTTGAGAATAATTTATAGATATGATAATAATTTTATAAATATAAAACAATTATTAACTCAACATTATTATAAACCTAAATATAATTTCTTATGAAAACAATTAAAATACTTACTTTTGTTTTAATTTTAGCACTTAGTTCTTGCAACACAGTTAGGGTCAATACTGATTATGATAAAAAAGTTGACTTTTCAAAATTTAAAACATTTGCTTTTTATAAAGCAGGAATTGATAAAGTTGAAATTTCTGATTTAGATAAGAAAAGAATTTTGCATGCCATTGAAAATCAAATGATTGCAAAAGGATTTACCCTAAGCGAAACGCCCGATTTGTTGGTAAACATCAATACTAAGGCAGAAAAAAACATCAATATAAATCAGTTTAATGCTGGATTTGGATACGGTTGGGGTATGGGTTGGAATCCATATTTTGGCACTTCCAATATGGTTTCAACATCTACACAAGGCATTTTAACAATTGATTTGATAGATGCTTCCAAAAAAGAATTGATTTGGCAAGGAGAAGGAACAGGCAATTTAACTCAAAACGTGGACAAAAAAGACGAAAATATAAAAGGTTTTGTTACCAAAATATTAGAACAATATCCTCCAATTATCAAAAATTAATCATGAATAAAGGCTATCAATTCATTTAGATAGCCTTTATTTTTGAATATAATTGAAAGTACTGTATTATGTATTTAAAAAAAATAATTTAGTTATTATTATTTTAGATATATATTATTGTACTTTATTTATTTTACAAATCATTCTATATTGTAAAAATTACTAATGGCTTTTGTGCTTCTACTTTTCTTTTTTTTCGTATATCTTTTTTTTAAAATTAGCAAATGTTAAAATAAACATTACCAACCTTTTTGAACAAAAAGTACTCTTTATATATAAAAGGCAAACTTAAAAAAATTAGATATGAAAAATACGATGCTTCAAATATCGATACCGCAACCTTGCCACGAAGATTGGCAAGCGATGACACCTGCTACAAAAGGGCGTTTTTGTGATAAGTGTATGAAAAATGTGGTAGATTTTACCACAAAAAACGACCGTGAGATTTTGGAAGCCTATACAAAAGATGCCAAACTTTGTGGTCGATTTAGAAACGACCAATTGGATAGAAACATCGTTGTTGTGGAAAAAAAATCGACTGTTTGGTTGGCAACTACAAGTGCAATTATGACGCTTGTGGGGGTTGAAAGTAGTGAGGTTTTGGCTCAAGAAAAACCAAAAACCGAACAACATGAAAATTTTATGCTAAGCAAAATGATAGCTCCTGTGAAGCCACAAACTAAAGTGATAAAAGGGGTTGTGAGCGATAATGTTGGTCCAATTCCAGGAGCAAATGTGGTGATAAAAGGTACCAAAACCAGTACCCAAACGGATATGGATGGTAAATTTAGTATAGAAGCCAAAGAAAATGACGTGATAGTGGTTTCGTTTTTAGGGCTTACTACAATTGAGCAAAAAGTTGATGAAAATAATTTTTACAAAATTGAATTAAAACAATCTGAAAATCACGTAACATTGGGAGTAGTGATTGTCTGCAAAAAACGTACTTTTTTTGGCAGGATTTTTCACTCCATTGGCAATTGGTTTCGTTAGTTATTTTTTGTTACTACTTACAAATGAGCTAGTTACCGCATTGTATTTCAAAATATTGACTTGCTTTGTCGTTTTTTGAGTAATTGTTCCATCGGGATTTAATATACATTCAAAACCTTCTTTGCGGCTGCGGGTTTGTGTTTCTGAAGCATTTTTATTTTGGTCTAAAAAAACTTTTTCTATAATGATGTTAGTTAATTGTATGTTACTAAAAACAATTTTACTAGTATTTTCTTCTAAAATATAAAAATATTTCAAGGTTTTATCTTCTGATTTTAAATTGGTTTTCGTTGTTGATTTTTCAGCCCAAGTAAGTAAATATAATTTGGTTCCGTTTGCATTAAATGGTGTGATAGCTGCATCTATGGGTAGAATAGCATCCATTTTTTTTATAAAAATGGTATCATTTACCGATTTATTTAAAATAAAAAAATACAAATTATCTTTGATTATTGCTGCTTTTGCGGGATCTGCTTTTGCAATAAGATTTAGTGTAGGTTTTGGAATTTGTTTTTTCTTTTGTGAAAATGAATGTAAGGCACAAAACAAAACGAGGTAAACAATACTAAAATATTTCATATTTTTTTAAATGGTTTTTAGAGAAGCAAGGTACAAAAAAATAAGTTACTTAGTGATTTTAATATAAAAAAAACCGAGTTAGTAATAACTCGGTTTTTATAGTATGATTGTCAATATAATCAAAGAAAATATTATTTTACTTCTTCAAAATCAACATCTTCTACGTTATCTCCTTGGTTTTCTGCTTGTGGTTGAGCAGCTTGAGCTTGTTCACCTTGAGCATACATCGCTTCAGTAGCTTTTTTCCAAGCTGCATTGATGTTGTCTAAAGCAGTTTGAATTGCAGCAACGTCTTGTGATTGGTGAGCCATTCTCAATTCAGTTAAAGCATATTCTACAGCTACTTTGTTATCGTCAGATATTTTATCTCCTAATTCTTTCAATTGGCTTTCAGTTTGGAAGATCATACTGTCAGCTTCATTCAATTTTTCAGCTTTTTCTCTAGCAGATTTATCAGCATCGGCATTGGCTTCTGCATCTCTTTTCATTCTTTCGATTTCTTCGGCAGTCAATCCAGAGGAAGCTTCGATACGAATATCATGAGATTTTCCAGTTCCTTTGTCGGTTGCAGAAACTTTGATAATACCATTTGCATCAATATCAAAAGTAACTTCGATTTGAGGAACTCCTCTTGGTGCTGGTGGAATACCGTCTAAATGGAATCTACCAATGGTTTTGTTATCGGCAGCCATAGTTCTTTCTCCTTGCAAAACATGGATTTCAACAGATGGTTGAGAATCAGCAGCAGTAGAGAACACTTGTGATTTTTTAGTTGGGATTGTGGTGTTAGACTCAATTAATTTTGTAAAAACCCCACCCATAGTTTCGATACCTAATGAAAGCGGTGTTACGTCTAATAACAATACATCTTTTACATCTCCAGATAAAACGCCACCTTGAATAGCTGCACCAATAGCAACAACTTCATCAGGATTTACTCCTTTTGATGCTTTTTTACCAAAGAATTTTTCTACTTCATCAGCAATTCTTGGCATACGTGTAGAACCACCAACAAGGATTACTTCGTCGATATCTGAAGTTGATAAACCTGCATCTTTCAAAGCTTTAGCTACTGGTTCCATAGAACGTTTTACTAAAGTATCAGACAATTGTTCAAATTTAGCTCTTGTTAATTTTTTAACTAAGTGTTTTGGTCCAGATGCTGTAGCTGTTACATAAGGTAAGTTGATTTCTGTTTCGGCTGAAGAAGACAATTCAATTTTTGCTTTTTCTGCTGCTTCTTTAATACGTTGCAACGACATTGGGTCTTGACGTAAATCTACACCTTCTTCGGCTTTAAATTCGTCTGCCAACCAGTCAATGATTGTTTGGTCAAAGTCATCTCCACCTAAGTGTGTATCTCCGTTTGTAGATAATACTTCAAAAACTCCGTCTCCTAATTCCAAGATAGAAATATCAAAAGTACCACCACCTAAATCGTACACTGCAATTTTTTGGTCTTTTCCTTTTTTGTCTAATCCATAAGCCAAAGCTGCTGCAGTTGGCTCATTGATGATTCTCATAACTTTTAAACCAGCAATTTCACCTGCTTCTTTTGTAGCCTGACGTTGTGCATCGTTAAAATATGCTGGAACAGTAATAACTGCTTCAGTAACTGTTTGACCTAAATAGTCTTCAGCTGTTTTTTTCATTTTTTGAAGTGTCATAGCTGACAATTCTTGTGCAGTATATAAACGTCCGTCAATATCTACACGTGGAGTATTGTTGTCGCCTTTTACTACTGAATATGGAACTCTAGAAGCTTCGCCTGTAGTTTCAGAGAAAGATTGTCCCATAAAACGTTTGATAGAAGCAATTGTTTTAGTAGGATTGGTTACCGCTTGTCTTTTTGCAGGATCACCTACTTTAATTTCGCCACCTTCTACAAATGCAATGATAGATGGAGTTGTTCTTTTTCCTTCTGCGTTTGGAATTACAACGGCTTCATTACCTTCCATTACAGAAACGCATGAATTAGTTGTACCTAAATCGATTCCGATTATTTTACCCATTTTTGTTATATTTAATTTAATGATATATTCGATTAAAAACTCAATGTCCGAAATGCAATCTTTGTGCCAAATAGTTTTTTTATTATAATTGTCATATTTTCTATTTAATGACCATTATTTTTGTGTCATTTTGTCATCATAATAAGTATCTATGCTGACAAAGTTTGCTAGTGTGACTTGGCCTGACATAAAAAAAGCCCAACTTTTGTTGGGCTTAAAGAGTATAATTTGGAATTTAATTATTCAGCATCATTGTGTTGGTGTTCTATAATATCTTTATCTGCAGCAGATATAGTGTCCACTAATACTGGAGTTGCAATAAATAAAGAAGAGTATGTTCCAACTACAATACCAATTAACATTGCAAAAATAAATCCTCGGATAGATTCTCCGCCAAATATAAACATGATTAATAATACTAAAATCATGGTAAGCGAAGTATTGATTGTTCGAGACATGGTAGTATTAATAGACTCGTTTACAATTTGTTCAAATGTTCCTTTTGTTTTTCCTGCTAAATATTCTCTAACTCTATCAAAAACAATTACAGTATCATTCATAGAATAGCCAATAACTGTTAAAATAGCAGCAATAAAATGTTGGTCTATTTCCATTCCAAATGGCATGTATTTCCATAATAAAGAATAAATTCCTAATACAAATATCACATCATGTGCCACAGCAGCAATGGCACCAAGGCTGTACTGCCATTTTCTAAAGCTTACCATCAAATACAAACATACTATTAACATGGCACCAATAACTGCCCAATAAGCATTCGTTTTAATATCATCAGCAACGCTAGGACCTACTTTTGAAGACTGTAAAATACCTAATGTTTTACCGTCATAAGCATTAACAAATTTTTCATAAGTCATGCCGTTTGAATAATATTTTTTCAATCCTTCATAAAGTTTTCTATTGATTTCTGCATCAACTTCAGCTCCATTTTCTTTAACTCTATAGTTGGTAGTCAATTTCAATTGAGAGCTATTTCCAAATGTTTTGGCTTCAATATTTGTAAAAACACTAGTCAAATCGGCTTTTACTTTTTCTGCCTCTACTGCTTTATCAAATCTTACTTGGTAAGTTCTTCCACCAACAAAATCAACACCTTGATTGAAACCGTTCATAAAAATAGAAACCAAACTTACAACTACAACTAATGAAGAAAAAGCATAGAATCCTTTTTTCATTTTCAAGAAATTGATATTGATATTGGTAAACCAATTTTTTGAAAAACCAGTTACAAATGTCAATACATTGCCACGTTTTACACTCCAATCTAATAAAATTCTAGTAATAAATATTGAGGTAAACAACGATGTAAATATACCAATTAACAAGGTTGTTGCAAATCCTTTAATTGGTCCAGATCCAAAAATATACAAAACTAAACCTGTTAATACGTGGGTTACATTCGCATCAATTATAGATCGCATAGCTCCTTTCCAACCAAATGAAGTTACAATTGCATCGGCTAATGATTGTCCTCTTCGCAATTCTTCTTTGGCTCTTTCATATATAATAATGTTGGCGTCCACTGCAGTTCCCATGGTTAAAACGATACCTGCAATACCTGGTAAGGTTAGTACAGCACCCAAGCTAGATAATACACCAAACAAGAATAATAAATTTACGGCCAAAGCAATGTTTGCATAAAAACCTGATTTTCCGTAATAAATCATCATCCACAAGGACACTAATAACAATCCAAATATTGAGGAATAAGTTCCATTGTCTATAGCTTCCTGACCTAAAGAAGGCCCCACTACGTCTGATTGTACAATATCTGCTGCTGCTGGTAATTTACCCGCTCTTAATACATTTGCTAAATCTTTAGATTCTGTTAAAGTGAAATTACCTGTAATTTCAGAATTTCCACCTGCAATAGGACCACTAGTTACACCAGGGGCAGAATAGACTACATTGTCTAATGCAATGGCAATGTTACCTTGTGTGGTATAAGCTTTGCCTGTTAATTCTTCCCAAATTTTGGCTCCTTTGCTATTCATTTGCATCGATACGGCTGGTTTACCTAATTGATCAAATGTATCTTTTGCATCTACAACCACACCGCCACTCATTGGTGGCAAGTTTTCTCTATTGCCTTTTAAAGCATATAACTCTACAACTTGTACTTTTGCAGCATCCTTAACTTTTAATGGATCTACTATTTGTTGGTCTTTCACATGTATTTCTGTTGGTTTTCCCCAACAAAATTTAGCATATCTTTGTTCACCAATTAATAAGTTTTTGATTTCATTTCTTTTAAAATACCCTCCAACTGTTGCAGTGTCTTTTGGATTAAAATATCCTAAAACGGGTCCACCAGGACTATAAGCCACAAATTTACTTAAAATGGGGCCATTATCTTTCGCTGCTTTGGTGCTGTCTTTTTTCTCATCTACCAAAAGTGCTGTTAAATCTTTTTTCTTGTCATTAGCTGTTTTTGGTATATTATTAGCCACTGGTGCTGCTTTTTCTGTAGCTTTCAATGCTTCGTTGGCAGCCATCAAAAAATTACCCATATCTGCAACTTTATACGTTTCCCAAAACTCAAGTTGGGCTGTACTTTGCAATAATTTAGACACACGTTCGGCATCTTTTACTCCTGGTAATTCTACTAAAATACGACCAGATTCACCTAAACGTTGGATGTTTGGCTGGGTTACCCCAAATTTATCAATACGTTTTCTCAAAACTTCAAATGCAGATATAATGGATTCGTCCACTTTTTTCTTAATTACTTTTTGAGCTTGAGCATTTGTCATTTTAAAATTAATCTCTTCTCCTAGATTTTTGTTTGCAAAAATATCTGGCGATGATAATTGTGTTTTTCCAGCAGCTTCTCTTTCAAAAACTCTAAAAAATACATCTAAATAATCTTCATTTCCTTGTCTTTCTGCAGTTGCATCGGCAAGGGCCTTGTTAAAAACAGGGTCTTTTGAATTGTTTGCCAATCCTTTTAGAATATCTTTTACAGATATTTCGAGGATAACATTCATTCCGCCTTCCAAATCAAGACCTTTGTTGATTTGTTTGTCTCTTACTTCATTAAATGTAAAATAGTTTAAGAAGACTTTTTGTTTTCCAATAGAATCTAAATAGTTAAATTCTTTTTTAGAATCACCTTTTGCAAATGCTTTTGCATCAGATTTTACTTTATTTGAAACAAACGTGAAAGAAAGTTGGTAAATACTTACCAATGCAAATAGAATTGCGAAAAATTTAATAAGTCCTTTATTTTGCATTACTAAAAAATTAATTAATTTTTGTTTTTGATTAATATCCTCTAAAAAAAATTTAAACGCTTTTTTATTGGTATATTTTGGATGTAAATATAGAGATAAAATTCGTTTAATGATTTTTTAAACGTGCAAATATATAATTAACGTTATGATATACCAATTTATTTTGAAATAAAAATAAAAAAAAAGACTGCACTTGGCAGTCTTTCATGTTTTTTATAGCCATTTTAGCTTAAAATATCTTTTAAAGCCTCGTTCATAGACCTTACAGCATCGGCACTTTTGCTAAATAATGCTTTTTCGTTGTCGTTGAGTTGTATATCAACAATTTCTTCTACACCATTTTGACCAATAATACAAGGTACACCAATGCAAATATCATTTTGTCCATATTCTCCTTCTACAAACACTGAACAGGCTATCATTTTTCGTTGGTTGTTCAAAATACTATCTACTAAATAAGCAACAGATGCTCCTGGAGCATACCAAGCAGATGTTCCCAATAATCCTGTTAAAGTTGCACCTCCCACCATGGTATCTGCAGCTACTTTTGCTAAGGTTTCTTCTGATAAAAATTCTGAAACTGGAATACCGTTATAAGAAGCTAATCGTGTAAGTGGAATCATTGTGGTATCGCCATGTCCTCCAATTACCATAGCCGAAATATCGTTGGCGGGTTTGTCTAATGCTAATGATAAATAAGTTCTAAACCTTGAACTGTCTAGGGCACCACCCATACCAATGATTCTGTTTTTTGGTAGTCCAGTCGATTTTAAAGCCAAATAAGTCATAGTATCCATTGGGTTAGAGACTATTACAATGATGGCCTCTGGAGAATGGGCCAATACATTTTCTACAACTGTTTTTACGATTCCTGCATTAATACCAATAAGCTCTTCACGTGTCATGCCTGGTTTTCTTGGTATTCCAGACGTAACTACTACTACCTGACTGCCCGCTGTTTTGGCATAATCGTTGGTTACTCCGCTTACCCGGGTATTAAAACCCGTATTGGTAGCACATTGCATGATATCTAATGCTTTACCCTCGGCAAATCCTTCTTTAATATCTAATAATACTACTTCACTTGCAATTCCTCTATACGAAATTACGTCTGCACAGGTAGCCCCAACGTTACCTGCTCCTACAATTGTTACTTTCATTATAATTTGATTTTTTGTTTAAGTTATGTTTTAAAATAAAAAATTGGTTCTCTTCAAATTTAATTATTTTGCTCCAAATATAAGGTTATTTTTTTTAAAATACAATTTTTTATTCCTTTTTTTATGATCATTTCAAAAAAAATATTCTTTTAATCTAAGCCTTTATATATGGCCATCATCAAATTACTATAATTATAGTTATTTTTAATACAGTAACAAAATTAAGGATATAAAAAAAAGAATTTGATAATTATTATTATTATTTATTACTTTTTATAATAAATTTTAAGTATTATATTATTTAAAATGTTGTTTATAAATTGATGTTCTTTTTTATTTGATTTCAAAAATATAATTTTATCTTTGAAAAGCCGTTATAAGCATTTATTTCAACCCAATAATGAAAAAATTTCTTATTTATAATTTGCTTTTTTTTACATCCTCTTTTGTTTTTGGACAAGTGGGTGGGCGGTCTGTTTATCAATTTCTTAGTTTAGTAAATTCGCCTCGTCAAGCTGCATTAGGTGGCAAAGTGGTTACTTTTTTTGACGACGATGTCAATCAGGCCCAATTTAATCCTGCTACAATCAATGAAGCAATGGACAATAAATTAGCAGTTAATTATGGAAGTTATTTTGGTCAAGTAAATTATGGGACTGCCGCCTATGCTTATACTATTGACAGGCATGTTCAAACATTTTTTGTAGGAGCCAATTTTGTTAATTATGGCAATTTTGATGGCTATAATGAAATTGGCCAAAAAACCAATAATTTTTCGGGTAGCGAGGGGGCTTTGTCATTTGGATATGCTTATAACTTTCCGTTTTCTAATATATATATAGGTGCAAATGCTAAATTGATAACCTCTGGATTGGAAAACTACAGTTCGTTTGGCGGGGCAGTCGATTTAGGATTTTTATTTATCGACGAAAAAAATGATGTCAATTGGGCTTTATCTATCCGAAATTTAGGCACTCAATTTACAACTTATGCAGGGGTTTATGAAAAATTGCCTACCGAAATCATGATTGGTATTTCTCAAGAAGTTGAAAATGTACCCTTACGATGGCATTTGACCCTTGAAAATTTACAACAATGGAATATTGCTTTTTCTAATCCCAATAGGGCCATTGGATCGTTGGATGGCAGCAGCACACCCGAAAGAGTTTCGTTTTTAAACAATGCTTTGCGACATGTCATTATAGGAGCAGAATTGTTTCCACAAAAAGGAATTAATTTAAGATTAGGATATAATTTTAGAAGGGCCGAAGAACTAAGAATTATAGATCAAAGAAATTTTTCGGGAATTTCATTGGGGTTTGGCCTAAAAATTAATAATTTAAAATTCAATTATTCCTATTCAAGATATACGCTTGCTGCCAATACCAGTTTGTTTGGAATAACCATAAACTTTAATGAATAAGTAAATTTACGTGATAAAATGAACAAAATAATCATAGCCATTGATGGGTTTTCTTCTACAGGAAAAAGTACAATAGCTAAACAATTGGCTCAAAAATTAGGTTACGTTTATGTAGATACTGGGGCCATGTATCGGGCAGTTGCCTTGTTTGCATTAGAACAAGGAATCATTTCCAACGAATTTTTTGATATTCCATTATTAATAACACATTTACCAGCTATAAAATTGCGATTTGTTTGGAATGAAACCCTTGGTTTTGGTGAAATTTATTTGAATGATCAAAACGTAGAAACAGCCATTCGTACATTGAAAGTGTCAAGTTATGTAAGTAAAGTAGCGGAAATATCGGAAGTTAGGAGTAAATTAGTTGAACAACAACAAGCCATGGGACAGCAAAAAGGTATTGTAATGGACGGACGAGACATTGGTACGGTGGTGTTTCCAATGGCCGAACTCAAAATTTTTATGACTGCTAGTGCCATCACAAGAGCCCAAAGGAGGTATGACGAATTGATAGCAAAAGGCGAAGATGTTACTTTTGAAGCAATATTGGATAATGTTGAACAACGTGATTATATAGACACACATCGGGAAGATTCGCCATTGATTCAAGCAAAAGATGCCATTTTGATAGACAATTCCACATTAACAAAAGAGCAACAATTTGATATTATTTTTGATTTGGCAAAAAAAAAGACTAAAATGTGATATTTTTTTGTTTTTCTCAATATAAATAGTAGTTTTACAATCTATTTTAACGAAAAAATTATGGGAATTAAAAACAGATTAATAGTCATGAGCTTTTTACAGTTTTTTGTTTGGGGCGCTTGGCTGATTACCATTGGAACCTATTGTTTTAATGCAAAAGGTTGGACAGGAAACCAATTTGGTGCTATTTTTTCTACATTAGGCTTGTCTTCCTTATTTATGCCAGCAATTACAGGAATTATTGCAGATAAATGGATTAATGCCGAGAAATTGTACGGTGTTTTACATATATTGTATGGTTTAATCATGTTATATGTACCGCAGGTAAATAATCCAGAAACTTTGTATTACGTTATTTTTGGTGCCATGATTTGTTACATGCCCACGATTTCACTTTCAAATTCTATAGCCTATCATATCTTAAAAAACAACCATTTTGATGTGGTTAAGGTGTTTCCGCCCATTAGAGTTTGGGGAACCATTGGATTTATTTTGGCTATGTGGTTTACCAATATTTTTAGTTCAGAAAATCCACCTTTGTTTATTCATGATTTTGGGTTGTCTGTAGGCAAAGCCATAGCTGGCCAGTTTGGAAGTTTGATTTATGCCAATCAATTTTATTTTGCTGCTTTTTTTGCTATTTTTTTGGGTATTTATGCCTTTACGTTGCCTGGATGCCCTCCACAAAAACTCATTTCAAAAAATGCTACTTTTATGGAGCAATTGGGGCTTCATGCGTTTACATTATTTACGAATTATAAAATGGCTTTATTTTTGATATTTTCAATGTTTTTGGGAGCTGCTTTGCAATTGACAAATATGTATGGCGATACTTTTTTGAATGATTTTAAAAATATACCTGCTTATAAAGATTCTTTTGTTGTAAATTCTTCAACAATGATCATGTCTATTTCACAAATATCCGAAACGTTATTTATTTTAGCGATTCCTTTTTTTCTAAAAAGATTTGGAATCAAGCAGGTTATGCTTTTTTCGATGGTTGCTTGGGTGTTGCGGTTTGGACTATTTGCTTATGGCAATCCTTTAGACGGGCTTTGGATGATTATCCTATCCAATATTGTATATGGAATGGCATTTGATTTTTTCAATATATCGGGTTCCCTTTTTGTAGAAACTACTACTGATTCTAATATTAGATCGAGTGCTCAAGGTTTATTTATGATGATGACAAATGGTGTGGGGGCTTTTTTAGGCAGTAAAATCAGTGGTCAGGTTATAGATGCTTTTTTTACTAAGGGTACTGAAAAAGATTGGCATCAAATTTGGTTTTCGTTTGCCATTTATGCTTTGATCATTGCCATATTGTTTGCCTTGTTTTTTAAGCACAAGCATCAAAGTCAGGATGCATTGGTGGTTCAACATTAGACTATAATACCAAACACTCATATAAAATAGCCCAATCTGCTAGCTCTTTTTCTCCAAATATTTCACAAAAAAATAATTACGTAGCCCAGCTATGAAATGATTTTTTTATAAAATCTTGAAAAAAAATAGCATAGCATTTTTAGACTATTTTATATAAGTGTTTGGTATGATTTCTTGAAATGCCTTGTTAGGGTATTACATATTTTTAATAAAAAACACCATTAATTCTTGTTTGAATTATGGTGTTTTTTTGTCTGCTGTTGTTTGAAACCCAAGACTGCGTTAGGGATTGCAGTGGAAATCCTTTTTTGTTTTTTTCAAACAAAAAAGATTGTAACGAAAAGCCCGACCCCTTGTGGGTAACGCCCAAATTGATTGCACTTTTGATTTGATATTTTTAGCTGTTTAGGTTTTCAAAACCCAACTTGGTTCGTACTTTTTGCAACACGGAAAGGGCTACTTTTTGGGCTTTTTGGGCTCCAATTTGTAATACATGGTCTATTTCGTTGAGATTAGACATATAATAATTATATAGTTGACGTTGGGTTTTGAATTGTTCGATGATCAAATCATACAACGCTTGTTTGGCATGACCGTATCCAAAATCTTGATGAAGGTTTTGGTATTTTAACAACATATCGTTGATTTGCGATTCGTTGGCCAACAATTTATAAATGGCAAAAATTTTGCAAGTTTGCGGGTCTTTGGGAGCTTCGAGCGGGGTGCTGTCTGTTTCGATGCTCATGATTTGTTTTCGGAGGGCTTTGTCGTTTAGAAAAATATTGATGATATTGCCTCTGGACTTGCTCATTTTATGACCGTCTGTTCCGGGAATATACATGGTTTCTTCTTGAATTTTTGATTCAGGTATTACAAAAGTTTCCCCCATCAAGTGGTTGAATCTTGAGGCTACATCTCGAGTAATTTCGAGGTGTTGCAATTGGTCTTTGCCCACAGGAACAATGTTGGCATCGTATAAAAGGATGTCTGCGGCCATGAGCATTGGATAGGAAAATAAACCCGCATTGACATCGTCTAATCTATCTGCTTTGTCTTTGAAAGAGTGTGCCAATCTTAATCGTTGAAACGGAAAAAAGCAGCTCAAGTACCAAGATAATTCGGCGGTTTGAGGCACATCAGACTGTCTGTAAAAAACCACTTTATTTACATCTAAACCACAGGCCAACCAAGCGGCTGCAGTGCTATAAGTATTAGCCCTAAGGGTATTGCCATCTTTGATTTGAGTTACAGAATGTAGGTCGGCTATAAATAAAAACGATTCGTTTTCGGGTTGGTTAGATAGGGCAATGGCAGGCATTATGGCACCTAATAAATTTCCTAAATGTGGTGTTCCTGTGCTTTGAACACCTGTAAGTATTTTTGACATTTTAAAGTCTTTTGGTAAATTAATAATATTATTGAACTCCTGTACTACCAAAACCTCCAGTACCTCTATCGGTTTGATCGAGTGTATCTACTACATTCCAAGTGGCCCGTTCGTGTGAGGCAATAACCATTTGAGCAATGCGGTCGCCATTGTTTATTTCAAAATTTTCTGATGATAAATTGATTAAAATGACACCAATTTCTCCTCTATAATCGGCATCTATAGTGCCTGGAGCATTCAAAACGGTAATGCCATTTTTGGCTGCTAAACCACTTCGAGGCCGAATTTGAGCCTCGTAGCCTTGAGGTAAGGCAATGAAAAGTCCTGTTTTTACGATTACTCTTTCTAAGGGTTTTAGTAAAATAGTTGCTGTGGTATGGGCTCTCAAATCCATTCCTGCAGAAAAAGCAGTTTCGTAATGAGGCAATTCGTTTGATGATTGGTTGATAATAGCTATGTTCATGTGATGTTGTTATTTTTTTTTCGATTGAGCAGGCTTAAAAGGGTGTTTTTTTCATTGACATAAATGAAAATAAGAAAAATAAAAATAAGGGGTATTCCTACAAAATAATTGGCTCTAAAAACATAAAATGACAGGATAGAAAATACAATAGAAACTGCCAAATAGCCATATATTTTTTGGGATTCGTAAGGAATAGGGTAGTATTTATTGCCATAATAATAGGATATAAACATCATAGATCCGTAAGCTGCAATGGTAGCAACTGCAGCGCCGTAATATCCGATTTTTGGAATTAACAAATAATTGAGAATCAACGTAATAACAGCTCCAGCAATGGAAATATAAGCTCCAAAGTGGGTTTGATTGGTTAGCTTGTACCAAACCGAAAGATTGGTATAGATGCCTAAAAAAAAGTTTGCCAAAATAATAAGCGGCACTACATCCATGGCTTCCCAATAAGAGGCATCTCGAATCATGAAAATTTTAAGTAAATCAGCAAAAACAATGACGGTCAGTTGAATTAAAGATCCAAAAATGACAAAATATTTGGTAATTGTAGCATAGGTTTTTTGAGGATTATCTGAATTGGCATGGCTAAAAAAGAAAGGTTCTATGCCAAGAGTGTAAGCCGTTCTGTACAGTACCATAAACAAGCCAATTTTGTAACAAGCGGCATACATACCCACTTGAACTTCGGAACTATTTTTGGGCAACATGTGTTCTAAAATAATTTTATCCAAATGTTCATTGATAGCAAATGCGATACCTGCAATTAGTATGGGCAGCCCGTATTGCATCATTTTGAGCCATAAACGGACATCAAAATGCCATTTTAGGGTAAAATAATGTGGGGACAATATGATAAATGTAGCTAAACTAGCCACTACATTGGCCATAAAAATATATCCAATTTGAAAATTTTCAAGATATACTGTATTCCAAAAGCCCTCTGGATCGGCTGCGGCCAACCGGGGTAAGTAAATTAACAAAAAAATATTTAACCCCATGTTTATCAATACGTTACCAATTTTGATTAGGGCATATACAATAGGTTTTTGTGTGGCCCGAAGCTTAGAAAAAGGAATAATAACTAAGGCATCTAACACCAATATCCAAATGGAATAGGTGATGTATTGTACCTCTTTGTCTATAAAATTGGCAATTGATTTTCTAAAAACCAATCCTAAAAGTAAAAATAAAAGCGAGGTCCAAAAAATACTTATGGTACTGGTGGCAATGACATTTTTTTTGTCGGTTTCGGTATTGTAAAACCGAAAAAAAGCCGTTTCCATGCCATAAGAAAGGATAACATTTAAAAAAACCAAATATGCAAACAAAACCGTAACTTGTCCGTATTCGCCACGAGGCAACTGTGTAGTATAAAGCGGAACCAAGATAAAACTAAACATTCTGGGCAACACCGTAGCAAGCCCATAAATCATGGTTTGTTTGAAAAGATTTTTAAATAAGCTCAAAATACATTTTTTTAAATAATCGACAAAAATAATCATTTTTTTGAATGTATCCTTTTTTTATTCAAACAATACCAAAATGGAAGTTGGTTAGTTTCAATTGTAAATTTGGTATATTGCAACATTTTTTTTAATAACGTATATATTTGCTTACTTATGGATGATATAAGCTGTTATTTTTATTTAAAATTATAAATATTATTACATTATATCTAACGATTGTATTATTAAAATTTATTGCAAGGGTAGGGGAGTCTTTGTTTTTTGAAAATGATTAGCATGTAAGGCAATTATACTTAGAGATGTTGGTTTGTTATTTATTTAGAAAAAAAACAGTAATTTATTTGTAAATTTAAGAGAAAATGGCTGTTTGATTAGGCATTATGCTAATTTGTAAGATAGTTGTTTGCACCCCGACCTGAACGGAGCTCTTTTTTTCTTGCCGCTAAGCGGTTTGTTGATTTTGCGGCAAGAAAAAAAAGCGGGAGTGGAGGGAGGATGAGGTGCCCAAAAAATTATGTTGAAGCTGCTCATTATGGTATATTTTTGTATATTTGTAGTCTTTTGATTTTGTTTACTTTATTAATATTATTTGACGTATGTCCCATTATTTTGATACTCCGATAGAATTTTTGAAGGGCGTTGGTCCTGCTCGAGGGGCTTTGTTGCGAAAGGAATTGGGCATTTTTAAGTATGGCGATTTGGTTCATTTTTTTCCGAATCGGTATATTGACAAAACTAAATATTATACCACAAATCAGTTGCAAAATACGACAGCTGAAGTTCAAATTATAGGAAAAATAATTCATTTACAAACGGTTGAATATGGTAAAAACCAGAAGCGGCTTGTGGCTACATTTGCAGATGATTTTGGACAAATCGTACTCACTTGGTTTCAGGGGATTAAATGGATAAAGGACAGCATTAAACTGAATGAGATGTATGTTGTATTTGGGAAAATTACAAAATTTAACCAGCATTTTAGTATGTCTCATCCAGAAATGGAGCTCATGACAGAGCATCAAAAGAGCCTTCGATCGGCTATGCAAGCCATTTATCCATCTACAGAAAGCTTGCAAAACAGAGGGGTTACAAATAAAGTTATTGGCAAAATGATGGAGCAATTATGGATAGAAACACATCATTATTTTACGGAACATTTGCCATTGTATTTGATAGAAGAGTTGCAATTGATGTCTAAGAAGGAGGCCATTTTTAATGTCCATTTTCCAAAAGATGCCCATTCGTTAGCAAAGTCTCAATTTAGATTGAAGTTTGAGGAGTTATTTTTTATACAATTGCAATTAATTACCAAAAATTTGATTCAAAAATATAAAATAAAAGGACATTCCTTTACACAAGTTGGTCTTTATTTTAATGAATTTTATAAAAATCATTTGCCATTTGATTTGACAAATGCCCAAAAACGGGTAATAAAAGAAATTAGGAACGATATGGGGAGCCATGCACAAATGAATCGGTTGTTGCAAGGCGATGTGGGTTCGGGCAAAACGATAGTGGCATTTATGAGCATGTTGTTGGCATTGGATAATGGATTTCAGGCTTGTTTGATGGCACCAACAGAGATTTTGGCCAACCAGCATTTTGTAGGTTTGTCAGAATTGGCTTTGAAAATGGATATTCGAATCAAAATATTGACTGGTTCAACCAAAATAAAAGAACGACGACAAATACATGAATCGTTGGAAGATGGTACACTTCAAATAATTATAGGCACACACGCACTATTGGAAGACAAAGTGGTTTTTAAGAATTTGGGACTGGCCATTATTGATGAGCAACATCGATTTGGAGTAGAGCAACGATCAAAGTTGTGGAAAAAAAACAACATTCCGCCCCACATTTTGGTTATGACAGCCACTCCTATACCACGAACTTTAGCGATGAGTTTGTATGGCGATTTGGATGTATCAGTTATTGATGAATTGCCACCTGGCAGAAAACCCATTCAAACCGTACATCGGTTTGATAGTAATCGGCTCAAAGTGTGGCATTTTATAAGACAAGAAATGGCCAAGGGCCGCCAGATATATGTTGTATATCCGCTGATTCAGGAATCGGAAAAAATGGATTATAAGGATTTGATGGATGGTTTTGAAGGGCTTTCGAGGGATTTTCCGTTACCAGATTATGCCATTTCGATTGTGCATGGCAAAATGAAACCTGCTGAAAAAGAATCAGAAATGAAACGATTTGCCGAGGGCAAAACCCAAATTTTAGTAGCCACTACTGTGATAGAAGTTGGGGTAAATGTACCCAATGCCAGTGTTATGATTATTGAAAGTGCCGAACGATTTGGCTTGTCGCAACTGCACCAATTGAGAGGAAGAGTGGGTAGAGGTGCCGAGCAAAGTTATTGTATTTTGATGACGTCTGTAAAATTGTCTAATGATAGTAAAATACGTATGGACACTATGGTAAGAACCAATGACGGATTTGAAATTGCAGAAGTAGATTTGAAACTAAGAGGCCCTGGCGACATTATGGGCAAACAACAAAGTGGGGTTTTGAATTTGCAAATAGCCGATTTGGTTCGAGATCAGGATATATTACTATTGGCTCGAAACCAAGCAATGAAATTGCTAAAAGACGATCCTCAGATGCAAAAACAAGCCCATTTTAGCCTAAAAAATGCTTACATCGAAATGACAAAGAAAAAGAATATATGGAACTATATTAGTTAGATTTCAAATATTTATACCTTAATTAATGTTTTAATGGTCTTTTTTTAATCATGCCTCCTTTGGTGTCCTTTACGCTGTTCATGACAACAAATGCGGCGGGTTCTATTTTTTCAATTTCAGTTATAAGTTTGTTGAGTTCTAATCGGGTAATTACCGTATAAATAATGTCGGTATCCTTGGTTTCGCCGTTTTTTCCATGTCCACGTTTGCCACTATATACCGTAACACCCCGCCCCATGACGTCTATAATCATTTGTCGGATTTGATCGCTGTAGGTAGATACAATGGTAACGCCAATGTACTCTTCTATACCTTCTATAATAAAATCGAGTGTTTTTGAAGCGGCCAAGTAGGTAATCATAGAGTACAGGGCAATTTCGACCCCTAAAAAATAAGCAGCAACCCCAAAAATTAAAACATTGATAGGAATAATAATATCGCCAATGGTCATGCCCAATTTTCGACTTAAAAATATGGCTAAAACCTCTGTGCCATCGATAACTGCACCGCCTCTGATGGCAAATCCGATGCCTGCCCCAAGAAAAAAACCACCAAAAAGGGCTACTAATAAGTTGTCGTTTGTAACCGCTGGAAACGAAATAGTAGCCAATGCTATGGACAAACCTGTGATGGAAAGTGCTGTTTTGACTGCAAATTCCTTGCTAATTACATGATATGCCAAAAAAATAAAAGGAATATTTACTAATAAAATAAGAATATATAGTGGAATATTTGTTAAAGATGCCAACAATAATGAAATACCTGTAGCCCCACCATCAATAAAATGATTATTTAATAAAAACCCTTTGAATCCAAAAGCAGCAGACAAAATACCTAATCCAATTAATAAAATATCTTTTATAAAATGTTTGAATATTACTACAAATTTTCGATATCCTTTTGCTAAAATAAAATTAGACAGTTTATCTGCTCCAAGGGTAGTATATTTTTGATCTCTTAATGTGGTTTTTAATATAATTTTTTTCCAGATATGGTTCATAATGTGATGTTTTAATTTCTAAAAATCTGAATTTCAGGGTTATATAAAAAAGTTTGAATTTTAACAAATATAATATTTTTTCATACATATACAATTTTAATTTGTATTTATTTAATATTATTTTGATACCTTTAATAGGCATATTACTAAATATTTGAGGTGAAATGGATTTCATGTTATGCCAATACATTTTTGAGCTTCTGATATATGAAATCCAATGTTTTGTAGTTTCTATTTTTTTATGATTAGTAGGTTGGTTAGGTATTTTTGTTTTTAGTATATTTGCTATTGAAATTTAATTTTTTCAAAATAGTTTAAAAAAGATGATGCAAAACATAAGAATAGCTGTGGACGCTGTGGTTTTTGGGTTTCAAAATAACCAACTTTATGTACTATTAATTCAACAGAAATTTGGAGCAGCTGTTTTGCAATGGGCATTACCAGGCGGATTAGTTCAAAATGATGAAACTTTGCACGAAGCCATTTTGCGAGAATTGAAAGAGGAAACCAATGTAGAGGTTAATTATCTTGAACAGTTATATACTTTTGGAGATGATGTACAAAGAGACCATCGAAATCGGGTTATATCGGTAGCTTATTTTGGTTTGGTCGATCCTTCAAAATTTCAACTCGTGGCAGCAACAGACGCCGTAAATGCACAATGGATGGCCATAAACGAAATACCAAAACTAGCTTTTGATCACGCATCAATTGTTGCAATGGCACATCTTCGCCTAAAAAACAAATTGACTTATCAGCCCATTGGATTTGATTTGCTTCCTAAAAAGTTTCTTTTTTCTGAACTCGAAAATTTATATTGTATCATTTTAGAAAAAGAAATAGACCGTAGAAATTTTAGAAAAAAAATATTGAGTTTTGGGATTGTAGTTGAAACAAACGAAATAGCACCACAATTGAAAAGTGGCAGGCCAGCAAAATTATTTCGATTTAATAATATGATTTATAAAGCGTTAGAAGTAAAAGGGTTTCATTTTGAAATAAATTTTACTTAATCAATCTCATTCTAATATTATCTAAAAAAAAGTATATTTTATAGATTAATTTTACTAAAATATTTTCCATTAATAATTTATAAACTGTATTTACTGATGTTTTTTTAAGATAAAAATTTTTTTTTATGTTTGAAACACCATTTGGTTTCAAAAATAAAATAAAAAAATACTTCGACACATGACTAATTAGCGAAGTAAATAAATACGTAATTTACTTTTTTAATATTCTTTTTCTGTAGTTCATTAATGTATGATTACCTCTTTTTAAGATGAAAAAGAATAAAGGCCGAAACGACTTAGTAATTCATACAGGCAAGGACGCCAAAACCAATGTGGGTGTCATTATTGAAGCAAAAAGCCCAAGCAATAAGGCAGAAATGCTAACCGAGGACAAGCTCAATAACAAAGCCTTGCAAGAACTCGTTTTGTACTTTTTGCGGGAACACATTACCCACAAAAACCTTGAAATCAAACATGTAGTAGTAACATATTTTAATTCGTTGAAATGATAAAAAAATCTTATATGATGACGCATTTTGTAACAATGGATTTTAATCCGTTGGAAATAAATATGGATCGAGCCTATGGCTCTTTTATCGTGTAACATGTTGTATCGACTGGACTGAAGTCCAGCCTTATTATATGAATCGAGCCTACGGCTCTGTTATTGTGTTACTTGTTGTATCGACTGGACTGAAGTCCAGCCTTATTATATGAATCGAGCCTACGGCTCTAATATACAACGTATAAATCCCGTTGGGATGACCGTTTTTGTAACAACGGATTAAAATCCGTTGAAAATAGCCTACGACTCTAATGTGCAACGTATAAATCCCGTTGGGATGACCGATTTTGTAATAACGGATTTTAATCCGTTGAAAATAGCCTAGGGCTCTAATATGCAACTTGTAAATCCCGAAGGGATGAACCATTTTGTAGCAACGCATTTTAATCCGTTGGGATGAAAAAAAATAGAAATAAATAATTTTATTAATTTAAAGATATGGCAAATACCTATCACCAAGTATATATTCAAGCTGTTTTTGCGGTAAAATACAGAAAAGCTGTTCTTCATAAAGACTGGAGAAAAGACGTTTTTGCTGTCATTGGGAAACTAATCAATGAAACAGGTTGCAAAACCATCATAGTAAATGGGGTTGAAGACCATGTACATTGTTTTTTAGGATTGAAACCAACTGTTTCTATATCAGAATTAATGAAAACGATTAAAGCTAAATCTTCAAAATATATTAATGGTAATAGACTTTTATCAAACCGTTTTGAATGGCAAGAAGGTTATGGGTTTTTTTCTTATAGTCAATCTCATATAAAAAAAGTTTATAATTATGTTGCCAATCAAGAAAAGCACCATCAAAAAGAAAGTTTTAACCCAACTTGCCGAAAACCCAACACAAAACCCTGATTATCAGTAGCTTTTTTTTATTAATGGTACACTACATGAACTTTTTTAGTTTTTCTAATAATTTTAAATTTCAAGCAATCGTAAATCTTTTGTACTTCTTCTATGGGTTTTGAGGGTTTTTCTATGGTTAGATTTTTGGTTTTTGTTGGAAGTTTTAC
>NZ_MUGT01000165.1:0-16485 GCF_002217205.1 Flavobacterium branchiophilum NBRC 15030 = ATCC 35035
GTCTATATCTAATAGTTTAATATCAAAGTCAAATTTTCTTTTTAAATGTGGTTCAAATTTTTCAGTATTATTTTTATTTTTAAAGCTAGATTTACTATTTATTGCAATAAAAATATCATTTTTGTTTAAATCATAATTTGAATCCAATTCAAATATCTTTTCTAATAGTACATTAGTTTTAATTTCTGTTTTGTAATTTTTACATTCAATAAATATTTTTCTTGGGTTATAATCTTCGCTTAAAACAAATTCAATATCAAACCCATCCTGAGTTCCTGAAAGCTGAATGCGTTCTTTCGTAATAACAAAACCTAGTTCATTAAAAAACCATGAAAAAAAATCTTTAGTTATTTTTTCAAATTCTTGTCCAAGTTGTTGACTTGTTTTTTTTTCTTTATTCATTTCTTAATTTTTTTTCTCCTTCACAAACAACCCTATTTATTAAAAAAATATTATTGTGTGTTTTTAAATTATATGAATAGGTCCTTTTTTTTCTGCTGAATAAACAATCGTTGTATAATAATAAATCAAATTATCATCGCTTGCTCTTACCTTTAGTTTTAAATATCCGTCTGCATCAAAGCAATCTTCGAAATCAAAATCTCTATAATGCGTTGCACCATAACCAAATTTAATTTCTGCTTTGGTTGGTTTACGCCAATATTCTAAAACTTTCGGTTTTTTATGAATTTGGGATTTGTGTATCATTTTTTATTTTTTTATTTTTAGTAAATAAATCTGCCGTATATTTCTCATACAACTCAAACAAAAACTCCATGCGTTTGGCATCGGTGGTGAAGGCTTGTTTGCTGTAGGCGGCATCCACGGCTTTGTCTAGTTCGTTGTGGGCTTTTATTAGGGACGGTGGCATAGCATCTTGGTCGTACAAATCCGCTAATGAATTGTTAGGAAACTCAGCTCTGATATCTAAAATGTTTTGAGCTTTTTCTTTGATTCGTGTGACTTGTTTTTCTGAAGGAATTTCAGGAAATGGATAGTTATTGTAACCCAATGTATTAGAATATCTAATATCACTTTTTAACTTTCCACAAATAAATTTAATCCAAACGTTATGCATAAATGAAGTTATAATTCCAAACTCAAAAACAGTAGCATTTGGTAGAATAAATGAAGAGTAATTTGCAATAATATCTTGAGTAAAAAAACCAACTGGTATATATTTCCTAAATTCTGAAGAAACTACCGGTATCATTAAATAATTTGTTTTTGGTTGTCTATCTTCCATAAACAAAGTAGGTGTTTCTGCCCATTTTCTTGTTGCTTCTTTAGGACTATTTTCTCTAAATTTCCTAATTTTATCAACTCTAGCTTTAATTACAGGATTATTTTTAATATCGTTTGGTTTTGCATCTTTTAACCATAAACAATTTCTATGATAATTATTTATCAATTCATCTGAACCAATAAACTTTCTTACCAAATAGGCTTGTTCTGGATATTTAATTTTGAAATCATCTGCTTCAATTTGTGTCTTAAAAATAAAATTACCATCATCTATAGCAGCATTTCCTTTCATCATGGGTAAATTATTTCTGAGGGGTTTTGTTCTTGATTCAATAAAAATATTCTTAGCATCTAGTAAATATGGATTTATTTGTGAAACAATACGTTCGGTAGGATTGCTTTTAATATTTTCATATTCGAAAAGTCTTTTTTTAGGAATATCATACTTTGCAAATCCAATTATAACACAATAAACTGCCGCATTTCCTTTTGCCTCGTTGCTCCAGCCAAAAGTTTGGTGTGCAAAATGAATATAATTTTTCTCTATATTTATTAGTAATTGCCATAAAGTTGGTACTTGAACACCCTGGCATATAGAATTTGTTGAAACAAAACCAACTTTTGTTTTTGTATTGCTAATAAATTGACTGGCTTTGTAATACCAACAAGCAACATAATCTAGAACACCACTATTTATTTTGTTTTGAAAAACAAATAAAGTGTCTTCTTTTTGTTCTTTAGTTTGGTTTCTAGATCCATAAAATGGAGGATTCCCAATGATATAATCGTATCTTATTTTTTCTTTCAAATAAGAAACAGGAAAATCTTCGGTGCTATCTATTTGAATTGCATCACTGGCAATAACATTAATTGTTCCATATTCGGGAATGGGTTCATTTACTACTTTAAAGTTAAGTTGGTCTGCTTTAAGTGTTATTTCTTTAGCCAATTTTAACGTCCCCCAATCTATTCGTAATGCATTTCCATGCACAATTTTAGCTGCTTTATTCAATGGCAAACGAGCAAAATATTTTCCAAATTCATTGCTAATAAGCATGTTCATTTGGTGATCAATCAACCACATGGCCACTTCAGCAATACGAGCAGGAAATTCTTCATATTCAATGCCATACATCATATCCACATTCAGCCAAATAATGCTTTCTATATCTGTAACATATTGATTTTTATATTGCGTTCGCAAAATTTCTAATTCCAATAAACGCAATTCACGATACGTAATAACTAAGAAGTTCCCACAACCACAGGCTGGATCTAGGAATTTTAATTGACTAATCTTTTTATGGAATTCAGGCAATTTGTTTTTATTGCTTTTGATGCTTTCAAACTCCGCCCACAATTCATCTAAAAATAAAGGTTTGATTAATTTCAAAATATTGCTTTCGCTGGTATAATGTGCTCCAAGATTTCGTCGTTCTTTTGGATTCATGACACTTTGAAACATGGAACCAAAAATTGCAGGCGAAATTTTGCTCCAATCCAAATAACAACATTCTAGCAATGCTTTTCGCATTTTGCTGTCAAAACTTGCCATTGGTAAAATTTCTTCAAACAATTTTCCGTTTACATACGGAAATTCATTTAACTGCTCGTCTATATTTTTGAATCTTTTTTCTATAGGAGTATTCAATACTTGAAACAATTCCTGAATTTTGGAGGCCAAATCGCTACCGTCCTCTGAAGTACGTTGTTCAATATAATCTTGAAACAATTGCTTTTCAAAAATACTAGTGTCTTCGGCAAACAAGCAAAATAAAATACGAACCAAATATACTTCTAACGGATGTCCTACATAGCCAATTTCTTCTAATCGGTCGTGGAGTTTGCCCATCAATTCGGCTGCTTTCACATTTGCGGGGTCTTGTTCCTTAAGTATTTGTTTTTGATACCCAATCATTTGATTGAAATACCGTACATTCAAAACCAAATCTTTTAATAAAAAAGTATGTGTAGTTTGTTCCTCCACATCATACAAACGAAAATTTTCAAAATCGGAAACTAAAATATATTTTGGCAACTCATGAAACTTCAGCCCGTGTGTATAATCTAATGCTTGTTCAAAAGCTTTGTCTAAATTTTTACCTCGGCTTTTCATTTCAACTAGAATCATGCCTTTCCAAAGCATATCAATGTAGCCATCCGCTTCAGAAAGTTTCTTGACACGGTGTTCAAAAGTTCCTATTTTCTTGCGAGGTATTCCAAAAACTTCAAAAAAAGCATCTAAAAAAGGTTTCGCATCTGCTTCTTCATTGGTTGTATTTTTCCATTCTTTGGAGAATTTTACCGCTCTTTCTTTGATTTCATTCCAATTGAGTGCCATGATTTGTAAGTTGAAAAATTAAGGCTTCAAAAATAAGAAAAAATTACAACAATTATACTATTTTGTTTATCCAAATTTTTGGATTTGAATTAACAAATAATTTGCCATCGTGTTCATTTTTATTAAGATAAAAGTTCATTTTTTAAAAATAAATTTTATATTTGAGGCCGATAAAAAGAATTTTTTCTAAACATTAAATAATAGTTACATGAGTTTATTGCATCGCTTATTTCCATCAAAAAAACTTGTTTGCCCTCGTTGTTTGGGGAAAAAACAGCTTGATTGGGATATTATAAGAAAACTCGATATGGAATTACGTTGGGAGCCTGGCAAATGTGCTTATTGCAACGGAGATGGCGAAGTATCTATTGATATTATTCGGAAATTACCTGTAAAAACACCTTATTTAACCACATCTTTGTCTGTAAATGAAAGAAATAAATTGATAAATGGTGATATAGAGCTGATTCAAAAATTGCAGATGAATGATTATTTTATAGAACTAACAATTAAACAAATTGTTTATTTACATTTTGAAGTTCATTTGAATATCGATCAAATAGCAGGATTTTTAGTTCTATCGAATGATAAAATAAAAAATAATATAGAAAACGTACATCATTATATCAATAGAGTGATTGAGAAAAACAAGTATAACTATCAATAAATTTACTTTTTTATAAAAAAAATAATATATATATTACTTATCTTTATTTTTTTGTTATGTAATTGATTTAAGCAAAAAACAAGAGAATCTATCAACAAAAGTGGCGAAATTGTTTCAAAAAAAGGCTCTGGATTTGTAGATGGATTGTCTGATGGGGCTGAAAAATCGTTTATGAATTCAATTGAGATTTAAAAAAATTGCAACAAAAAGTACAATCAACTGGAAAAATATTAATAAATTCCAAGAATGACAAAGAAGATTTTTTAAGTATTTATGTCGTTTTTTATAAAAATTTTAAATATTAAATTTAAATAAAATTCTATAACGAAAACAAACAGGAATATTGTAGGCTAACACAAGCCATTTATGGTAAGCAAAATAAGGCTCAATATTTTGATATTGATAAAACAACAAGCATAATTGGTAAAGGTAAAATTATTTTAGAATAAATAATAAATTTATGACATCAACAGAAAAAACACCAGATGAATATATCAAATCATTGCCTGCAGAAAGGCAAGAATATGTAGCGAAAATTAGAGCAATTATCCTCGAAAATTTGCCCAAAGGCTTTCATGAAACCATGTGTTATGGCATGATTGGTTATGTAGTACCACACGAAATTTATCCAAAAGGCTATCATTGCGATGCCAAACAAGCCTTGCCTTTTATGAATGTAGCTTCGCAAAAAAATTTCATCTCGTTGTATCACATGGGCTTATATGCAGACGTGAATTTGACCAATTGGTTGTCTGAAGCATACCCAAAACATTGCAAATACAAATTGGACATGGGAAAAGGTTGCATCCGATTTAAAAAAATGGATGATATTCCTTATTTATTAATTGCCGAATTGGTAAAAAAAATAACCGTTTCAGAATGGATAAACCAATATGAAACGGCCTTTGTAAAAAAATAATACAGTTATAAATAACTATTTTAATATTTCATTTATAAAATTGATAAAATGCAGCCAAGAACGTTGTGCTGCCTTTTCATTATAAGCAGCACCTTGGCTGTTGTCTGTACCTGTTTCTGGATTGGTAAATGAATGTACAGCATTTGCATAATAAATCATTTGCCAGTCGGCTTTGGCTGTTTTCATTTCTTGTTGAAAAGCATTCACCTCATTAGCCGAAACAAATGGGTCGTCTGCACCATGACAAACCAAAACCTTTGGTACCATTTGATGGATTTCTCTAGTGGCCTCTTTGGCCAAACCACCATGAAACGAAACAACACCTTGAACTTTCATATTGGCACGTGCAGCCTCTAAAGCCCCTGTACCCCCAAAACAATATCCAATGACTACAATTTTATTTGGATTTGCTCCATTGATAATCAATTGATTTAAAGCCAATTGGATTCTTTTCAAATACAATTCGTAATTTTTTTTATAAAAACCCGCTTTTTGTCCTGCCTCGGCATTGTCTTTTGGCACATTGCCTTCGCCATAAATGTCGGCAATAAATGCAAAATATCCCAATTTACTCAATTTTTGGGCCGTTTCTTTAGACAAATTATCTATGCCACGCCAAGCTGGCAAAATTAATATGCCTGGTTTGTCTTTCAAGTTTTTTTGAGGCTTGCTTACAAAACCATTTAATTTTTGGGTTTCATCTTGATAAATAATCGGTTTTAATTGAGCATTTGTAGCAATTACCCATAAAAATAATCCAATAAGTGTTATGTTTTTCATTATTTTACATGTAAAATGTTAATTTATATATAGCATTTGGTTATTATATTCATTTTATATTATCTTACAAAAACTAAAGTATTTTCTTTGGACAAAGTAGTATCAAACTGATAACCCTCTATATCAAATTGTTTCAAATCGTTGAGGCTTTCTATTTGATTGTCCATGATATACCGTACCATCATACCTCTTGCTTTTTTAGCAAAAAAACTAATTACTTTTAGTTTTCCATCTTTATAATCTTTAAATTCTGGAGTTATTACTGGAACTTTAAGTAATTTTGTATCAATAGCAGAAAAATATTCAACACTGGCAAGATTGATAAACAATTCATTTTTTTGTAACTCTTTGTTTAATGATTTTGTTGTTTTTGTCTTCCAAAATTCATATAAATTTTTGGAATTACCAATTGCTAATGGAGTTCCCATTTCTAATCGATAGGGTTGAATTAAATCCAAAGGTTTTAAAATACCATATAACCCAGACAAAATACGCAATTTGTCTTGAAGCAAAGGTAATTTTGACACCTCCAATGTTTCAATTTGTAATCCGGTATATACATCACCGTCAAAAGTATAAATGGCTGGGCGGGCATTTTGTTCATCAAAAGGGGTGTGCCAATCTTGATTTCGTTGCCAATTCAATTGTGCTAAGTTATCAGAAATAGACATCAGTTTTTTTAAATCCTGAGGTGTTTGTTTTTTTAACACTTTATGTATAGCAATACTTTCCTTTAAAAACTCACAAGATGTATGGGTAGCTATTGGAATATGTTTTTCTAAATTTAATGATTTTGCTGGTGATATGACAATTTTCATAGGTTTTAATCTATAAATTTATAATATCTTGCCCCAACAAGCACTGGATTTTCCTTTTCAATTCGGTCTAAAACAAATTCATTTATAGGAGCTATAACAGCCTCTTTACGTTCTTTTTTGTGCAAAACGGTGTAGGTTTCAAAATCTATTTCATGGCATTGATCCAAAGTTTCAAATAATTGAATATCTTGCAATACAGACTGCCATTGTGGCATGACTTGAGCTTCCATCACTTTAGATTTTGAACCACTACCATAAGCAATAAAGCCCATTTTATGGTTAATTATATCATTATTTTCTTTAAAATGATAGCATAAAGTAGATAACATTCCTAGAAATATTGAACCCGTATAGATATTTCCAATTTGTCCCGAAGCAATTTCAGAAGGTCTAATTTTATCATTTACAAAATTCAAATAATCCTCACTTTTGGCAATCCCCTTTATGTCCTCTTTATAAGTTAGGTCGTTAGGATTTAACAATACATTAGGGTTTTCTTGTACAAAAATCTCTACAAAAGTACGCCTCCCTTGAAAAGCATAAGGCAGGTGCATCAATACATTAGTCCAATTTTGATAAATGGGTCCGTTTTGTCCGCTTTTTTGTTTGTAGTTAAAATAAGCTTCAGTAATACGTTGAATGTAGCAAGTGTTTGAATATAGTCCGTCAAAAACGGGTTGCTCCTTATAAATGGCAACTTCTTGCTCTAATACTCCAAACCACTCTGGATTATCGCTTTGATTGGTAATTTCATTTTTAGAAATGATTCTTCTAGGCTTAAAAAAATCAAAAACACCTTGAGTAGCTACCCCTACAACAGATTCAAACTTTAAAATTCTTGGATTTGACGTAATTAACATTGCAATAGAACCTGCTCCTTGCGTATATTCGCCCGTAGAATTCAAATCGTATTTGGCATTATCGGTAGCCACAACAATGGCTTTTTTATCAGGATGGAGTCTAATATAATCTAAGGTGTTTTGTAAGGCATCAAACGCTCCAATACAAGCAAAAGTCATGTCCACTACATCACAATTTTTAAAGACTCCAATACCTAATTTTGATTCCAAATTGGAAATCAAATAAGATGCAATGGGCTTTGAACTGTCCACACCACTTTCAGATCCAACATATATTCTATCTATTTCATTTGGATTAATTTGCTCTTTATCAATTAGTTTCCAAACGGCATTTGAAGCAAAAGTTACAACATCTTGATATACATCTGGAAATGACATTTTTGTAAGTCCAAGTCCTTTTATAAGCTTGTCTGGTTCAATATTTCTATTCTCGGCCAATGTTTTTATGGGCAAAAATAATTGAGGTATGTCAAAGCTGATACTATCGATTCCAACATTCATATTGTTTATTGTTTTTTAATAATTATTAGACAAAAGTAAAAAAAGCCATTCTCAAAATCGACTTGAAAATGACTTTTTTTAGCACAAAACAAGCAGTTTTATGATAATGATAAAAAATCAGTGAAATTTGTATAATTCTTTAACAAACTCATCGAAATTCTCCATTATATGAAATACTTTAATGCGATTATTCTAAAGATTCAAATGTATTTCCTTGTTTGATATCGCCCGTTTGAAATCCTTTCATAAACCAATGTTTTCTTTGTGCCGAAGAGCCATGCGTAAACGATTCAGGTACAACATGCCCTTGCATTTTAGACTGAATAGCATCATCGCCAACGGCTTGTGCAGCACTTAATGCTTCATCAATGTCGTCCACATCCAAATATTTTTGATTGTATTTTGCCCAAACTCCTGCATAAAAATCGGCTTGCAATTCTAATGCAACAGATAGTCTATTGGCTTCTGCTTCCGATTTTCCTTCTTGCATTTGTCGCATTTTGGTAGAGGTTCCCAATAAATTTTGTACATGATGTCCTACTTCATGAGCAATGACGTAAGCAATAGCAAAATCGCCTCCTTTTGCACCAAAACGGGTTTGGAGTTCTTGAAAAAAATCTAAATCCATATATACTTTATGATCGCCCGGACAATAAAATGGCCCTGAAGCAGCAGATGCACCGCCACAAGCTGTTTGCACTTCGCCAGTAAAAAGAACCATTTTTGGTTTTTCATATTGACCATTGTATTGTTCAAATATTGTTGTCCAAACATCTTCGGTATCTGCAAGTACGGTGGCAGCAAACTCGCCCATTTTTTTGTCCTCTTGGCTTAATGGAGCAGCGGTAGTTTGTTGCGTTTGCTGATTTTGTTGTACTTGTTCCAACATTGGTGTCAGCATTTTGCCAGTTTGTCCACCAAATAAATTGAGTAATAATATAATAATTCCAATAGCTCCGCCACCTACGAGCGCTTTACCTCCACCAGAAACGCCACGTTGGTCTTCTACATTATCACTTTGTCTTCTTCCAATCCATTTCATATTTTTGATTTTAAATGTTTCTTAAATTATGGATACAAATTAATTATTTTTAATTGAAACTTACAACCATTTTTGTAGAATTTTTTCCAAAATATCCTTTGTTATGGGTTTGGTTGCATAGTCATTCATTCCAGCATCTAAACATTTTTTGCCCTCTCCTACAATGGCACTAGCTGTTAGCGCAATTATAGGTAAATTTTTAAAAGCATCCATTTTTCTTATGGCAATAGCAGCTTCAAATCCATTCATAATGGGCATTTGTATATCTAATATGATTAAATCAGGATTTATTTTTTCCAAATTTTCAACTGCTTGTTTGCCATCGTACAATTCAAAAATTGTTGCATTTGGGTATATTTTTCGAACTAATGCAACGGTCAGTAGCATATTAATTTTATTATCTTCAACAATTAATATCTTAACTTGTTTGTTTTGATTGTCATCAAAATCAGGTATTTCAAAATGTTTAGGTATTAAAAGCGATTCTTTTTCTATAATTTCTGTATCATCTTTATCAAAAGTAATATCAAAATAAAAATGGCTCCCTTTGTTATAGGTACTCTCCAATTGGAGTTTGCTGTCCATCAATCCCAATAAATTATTTGAAATGGTAAGTCCCAAACCTGTACCACCAAACTTTCGGGTTGTTGAACTATCTTCTTGTGAAAAGGCTTTAAAAATTTTATATTGATTTTCTTTTTGAATACCAATACCAGTATCATGAACAGAAAATCTTAATGTGTATTTTGAATTATTGACATTTTGCAACATTTTTATGTTAAATGTTATAGCCCCTTTTTCGGTAAATTTTGTTGCATTGCTCAACAAATTAAGGAGTACTTGTTTAATTTTAAAATTATCGGCCAATAAGTTTTTTGGTATTTCGGTATCAATAAAATTATTAAATTGAATGTCTTTTGAAATGATGTCATGTCGAGTTAAGTTGATAACACTATCTGCAAATTCCTGAAAATCAGTTCTTTCCATATCGAGCTCAATTTTGCCTGATTCAATTTTAGAAAAATCCAAAATATTATTCACAATTTCCATTAACATGTTTGCAGATTCATGAATGGTATTCATTTGTTTGACTTGCACTTCATTCATTTCTGAATTGACTAGCAAATCTGTAAATCCAATAATTCCATTCAATGGAGTTCTAATTTCATGCGACATATTGGCTAAAAATTCTGATTTAGCCCGGTTTGCAGCTTCAGCAAATTCTTTATCTATAATGGCTTTTTCGGCAATCTTTCGTTCTGTGATATCAATATAAATTCCACCAATATACAAAATTTCACCATTTCGGCGAATAGCATCTCCAATTTCTTCTATCCAAACAAAATCTCCATTTTTCTTAATAATTCTATATATAGTATTGAATTTTTTGCCACTCATCAAAGCGTTTAATTGTTGGTTATAAACCAAATTTTTATCCTCTGGATGAATCAAATCAATAAAATATATTTTGTTGTCTAAAAAGTCTTGTGTATTGTATCCTGTAAGACTTTCGATGGCATTATTAACATATATTTTTGTAGATTTATCATCAAATTTAGACAAATATACGGTACCTGGAATGGTGTTTACAATGAGCCTAAAACGTTCTTCGCTATTAGTAATTAAGGTATTATAAATGTTTTTTTCGATAGTATAAGAAACATTATTTGCCAATGTTTGTAATATTTTGATTTCATTAGATATCCAAACATGATCACTATTAGTAAAATCAAATGCAAAATAGCCATAAATAGCATTATTTACTATTAATGGTAATAATATAATGATTTCAATTCCTAATTTTTGCAAACAATTTTTATATTCAGAATCAGGAATATCATCTATTTTAGTATGATAATAATGAAATTTTGAACCCCGTTTAAACAAATTTTCAATAAAATCAAATGGCACATTTTGATATTCTAAATAGGCAGGTTCTAATTGATTGCTTGATTGAAGCCAATTGTATTTTTGTTTAAAAATATTTTCTGTGCTATCAAATTCAAAATAAGATAATCTATCAGGTTGTGTAACTTTTGCAATAGCATTAATGGTAATTTCAAAAACTTCTTCTGTAGTCTTATTTGTAATAAATTGTTCCGTATTATTAACAATTACAGATAAAAGCTCATTTTGATAAGCCAAATTCTTTTCTGCTTCTAATTTTGTACTAGATTCCATGGCAATGGCAATTAAATCTGCAATTGATTTAGCAAAATTAATATCCTCGTTATCCCAAATTTTATTTTCGTCAATGGCACTCAAACATAAAATACCTTTTATTTCGCCATTGATAATGATTGGTGTATCCAACATGGCCTTAAAAAGCGATTTAAAATGATTTTGATTCAATTCAATCGAAATTTCCGAAGGGTTTTCTAGATCAATAATAATTTGTTTTTTGGTTTCAATTGTATTAAAATATTTAAAAAAACCAGCACGATTCATTTTTTGTTTATCCAAAGAACAAATGTTTTCTGATGAAAGCGAATAATGACAAACAAGCAAATCGGCACTATATTTCCAAAAACTTACAGTATCTATTTGAAGGGCTTCAAACGTAACATTCAAATATTTTTGAAGTACTGCATCAAATTTTTCTAAATTAAACTGTCTTTTTATAGATAAATATCGTAAAGTTTCATTGTATTTTTTAATTTTTTCTTCTCTTTTTTGTTTTTGAAATTCTAACAACTTATATTCTGTTACATCGCGTCCTATTAAAGAAAATCCCGTTACCTTGTTTTGAAAATCTCGTTTGATCGAAACTTTTTGTGAAATCCAAATTATGGAACCATCTTTGCAAATTAAAGGTATTTCTAAGGCCGAAAAACAAGTCATTTCGGGTGATATATATTTATAAAATTGAACAAATTGTGGTAAAAAATTTGATTCAATAAAATATGTAACTCGTTTATTTTTTAATTCCTCATGTGTATATCCTGTAACTTTTTCGGTAAATTTATTTATAAAAGTTACATTGCCATATACATCTAATTCGCAAATAATTTCATTGGCACTTTCTATTAAACCAATATACTGTTTTTGTAATTTAATTTGATCCGAAACGTCATGTCCAATATGAATAATTTGATTATTTGTAAATAAAGTATCATTCCATTTGATGTGTTTAAACTCGCCATTTTTAGATTTTGTAATATTAATTTGCGAAAAATTAAAGTTATTTTCATCTAATATATTTGATAAAAAAAATGTTTTAAAATTTTTACCTATAAAATCCTTTGGCATCATTCCTAAAACTGTGGCAATACCATCGTTGCAATAAATAATTTGATCATTTTTATCTGCAATAATAACAATAGAATCTATACTTTTTAAAATTTCATTAGATATTTGTAAGTTTTCATTTTGAATATCTATCATAAAACTAGTCAAATAACTTGATGTAAGTAAAAATAATGATGTAAATACTATAACTAAAATATCATTAAATAATAATATATTATTAAAAAATAAATTTATTAATAATATAACGTCAATAATTACAAATATTTTATATTTTTTTATATCATTACAAATGATATGTGATAAAATCAATATAACAAAATAATTTGAAAGTGTTACTTTGTCTATTTGAAAATGGGATATTAAATCATAATATACAATAAAAAAGTAAGCTAAAATAAATAACTGAAATAAAATAACCACATTATTAAAAAACCATTTTATTTTTCTTGCAAAAAAATACATTAATAATGAACTTATCCCAACTATACTAGTTATATTTGAAATAAAATCTTCTCTGACATGGTAAAGTTGATATACCATCTCTATGGTTGGAAAAGTAAATCCAATGAGTAAAAAACCTAAACTGTATATAGCATTAAACTTGTTTGAAGCTTTGATGTTATTTTTATAAATAACTTTAGATTTTTTTACTAATATATTGATGCAAAGACCAAATAATATTATAAGAATTACAAGAAAAATAATACTCAAAAAATCGTATTTACTTACGATAATAGATTGTATATCTAAACATCTAAAACAATTTAAATAATTGATTTTATATAAATCATAAAATAGGCTAATTATATTATTCATCTTACAAAAAAATTAATTGTTTGGGGCAATAATTCGTTTTTTAGTTTAATATTTAAATTAATTTGACTAATTTTTTTAAATATTTTATTTTATTTCCATAAGGAGCATATCTAAATGGAAGATCTAGCCAATTGTATTTATAAATAATAGATTTTTGATGACAAAAGTTATCAAAACTTAACTTTCCATGATAAGCTCCGTGCCCTGAATGGCCCACTCCACCAAATGGTAAACGCTTATTAGTAAATTGGATTACAGTATCATTAATACAGCCGCCACCAAAACTGTATTTTGAAATAATATTATTATAAAAATTTTTATTAGTTGAAAAAACATACAAGGCTAATGGTTTTTCATATTTTGAAATAATGGCTTCTATTTGAGACTCATTTTCATAAGTTAGTATTGGTAAAATGGGGCCAAATATTTCATCTTGCATAACCAAATCGTCAAAATGTGGTTCGTCTATTAGGGTTGGGGCAATGTAAAGTGATTTTTCATCAGATGCTCCTCCAAATATCACTTTATCGTTGAGCATGTTATGTAACCTTTGCCAATGTGATTTGTTTATAATTCTTGCATAATCTGGTGATTGAAATGGATTTTCTGAAAAAGCGTTGACAATTTCAGTTTTCAAACATGCTATCAAATCTGATTTTACTGCTTGATGCACTACAACATAATCGGGTGCTATACAGGTTTGACCTGTGTTCATAAATTTTCCCCAAACAATCCGCTTGGCCACTAATTTAATGTCGTTATTTCGATCTACAATACATGGATTTTTACCACCTAATTCTAAAATGGTTGGTGTTAGGTGTTTTGCAGCATATTGTGCCACTATTTTACCTACTGCAACACTACCTGTAAAAAATATAAAATCCCAACGTTTTTCTAGTAAGTTTTGGGCTATTATTTTATCACCAAGTACCACTTCTACATGTTGTTTTTCAAATACTTCGTCAATAATTTTTTTCAAAATTAACGAGGTGTTTTCTGAAAGTTCCGATGGTTTTAGTACCACTTGATTACCCGCAGCAATTGCAGCAATCATTGGACATAATGCCAATTGAAAGGGATAATTCCATGGCGACATGATGAGTACTTTACCAAATGGTTCTTTTATAATATAATCTTTCGAAGGAAAATTTAAAAGCGAAGGCCAAACTTTTTGGGGTTTAGACCATGAATCGATATTAGAAATGGCATCCTTTAAATCATTTTGAACAATATTAATTTCTGTTAGAACAGATTCTAGTTCGGGTTTTTTGAAATCAAGATATAAGGCATTTATGATATCTTTTTCATAAAATAATATCGTTGATAATAATTTTTTTAGTAACTGTTTTCTTTTGCTTATACTTGAACGATATTCCATTTTATTTCATTAATTTTAAATACACATTATCAGTCAAAAATAGTAAAAAAAAACGAAAGAATGGAAGTTATATCAAATTAAATTATTCCATAACACATCATTTGGGGGTGTAGCCTCTATAAGTATGGTAGTATTTGAAACGGGGTGTTCAAATTGTAGTTTTCTAGCATGCAAATGGATTCCGCCGTCGGGGTTACTTCTATCGAAACCATATTTTAAATCGCCTTTGATTGGAGTTCCTATGGCTGCCAACTGTGCCCTTATTTGATGGTGTCTGCCTGTGTGTAATGCTATTTCTAAAACAGTATAATGGGTTAAATTTTGAATAACTTTAATATCCAAACTTGCCAATTTTGAATCAGGAACTTCTTTTAAATAAGCTTTTGAAGTATTATTAATAGTATTTCTTTTAATATAATGTACTAAATTACCTTCAAATATTGCAGGATGATTTTTAACAATAGTCCAATAGGTTTTTTGAGACAATCGATTGCTAAAAATAGCATTCATTCGAGGAAGGGCTTTACTTGTTTTTGCAAATATCACGATGCCAGAAGTAGGTCTGTCCAAACGATGGACTACACCTAAATATACATTTCCTTCTTTTTTATATTTATTTTTTAAATATTCTTTTACAATATCTACAAGAGGTTTGTCGCCCGTTTTATCGCCTTGCACTATATCACCTACCCTTTTGTTTATGGCAATTAAATGGTTGTCTTCATATATAACTTGAAGATTTTCTGCTGTCGAAATGATTTTTTTATTCACAATTTGGTTCTAATACTGTTCCTTTACATTAGGAAAATCCTTGCTTTTTACATCAGACACATATTGGCCAATAGCACGAGTCATGTCTTCAAATAAATTCATATACCGTCTTAAAAATCTTGGACTAAATTCGTTATTCATTCCTAAAAGGTCATGAATCACTAAAACTTGACCATCTACACCACCACCAGCACCAATTCCTATTACGGGAATGCTGATACTTTTGGCTACTTTTTCGGCTAAATGAGCAGGTATTTTTTCTAAAACTAATGCAAAACATCCTATTTGTTCTAATAATTTTGCATCTTCTAGCAACTTGGCTGCCTCTTCTTCTTCTTTTGCTCTTACAGTGTAGGTACCAAACTTATATATCGATTGTGGAGTTAAACCCAAGTGCCCCATAACAGGTATGCCAGCGTTTAATATTTTTTTGATAGAATCTTTAATTTCTTTACCTCCTTCTAATTTTACGGCATGTCCCCCACTCTCTTTCATGATTCTAATTGCCGATCGGAGGGCTTCTTTAGAATCGGATTGATAGCTACCAAAAGGCAAATCCACTACCACCAAAGACCGCTCGATGGCTCTTACAACGCTAGAAGCATGATAAATCATTTGATCGAGTGTGATGGGCAACGTAGTTTCGTGTCCTGCCATTACATTACTAGCAGAATCACCAACAAGAATGACATCTACTCCTGCCGTATCAACAATTTTTGCCATCGTATAATCGTATGCTGTAAGCATAGAAATTTTTTCGCCATTGGCTTTCATTTCAATGAGCGATTTTGTAGTTATTCGTTTGTAATCTTTTTTTGCTACTGACATGTTTTGATTTTTATAAAAGTCTTATTTTCAAATGATTTTTTGTTGTATGGAAAGGGTGTTTGATTATTTTAAAACACCTTTAAATTTGAGGTAAAATTAATGGATTAATTTCAAAAAACAAGCAAATTAATGAAAAATATGTTTTTTTGATAGCGGTAAGCACATTATTTTTAAAAAGATTTCATTTTTTTTGCAATGTATTTGTTTGCGTGAGGGATAGAGCAAGGCACCATGTGCTCGTGATAGCCCGACATCAAAACAAGGCAGGCC
>NZ_MUGT01000165.1:16530-42719 GCF_002217205.1 Flavobacterium branchiophilum NBRC 15030 = ATCC 35035
GGCCTGCCTTGTTTTGATGGCACGCCCCTATTGAACATTTTTGTTTAGAATATTTCAATAAAATGGTTAATTTTTTTTGAGGAATGGTGTTTTTTTGAAAAAAATGTATATTTTTGTGAAAAACAAAATAATAATGAGTGAAGCAGAAGTGCTTTTTAAAAAGCCAACTTATCCTGTAAATTTGGATTTGATGGGTTATTTGGAACGATATGATAGGGTTTCGAAGGTATCGATTTCGTATGATGATTTGCTAAGATTTTCGGGGGCTATAAGTGTTTTTGACAAAAATGACAAGGATACGCTATGGATTCATGTATATTATAATGAATTTGAAAGAGATGAAATAGATTTGACTTTAAAAAAAATTTACTCTTTGCTGCATTCGGATGGGAACAATGATATTTTGAAGTTTTTAAATATAGATGCAATTGATTTTTGTACGTTTGGCAATTCGAAACCATTTCGTATAAAAGTACGAAATATTTTGAATGATAATTATACGTATTTTTATGTTAAAAAAGCCGATGCCTCTCGTGTTTATGGGTTGGAATTAGAACATATATTATCTGCCGATAAAATCAATTTTTTGTTATATAAAGATACATTGATAGAGGAACATATCTTGGGAATTCCTGGAGATGTGTTTATTAGTACCTTGTTGGATCAGTGTACAGAAACAGAAAAATCTCAAATTGCAAAAGAATTTGTAAAGTTTAACGAAAGATGTATGATTAGACTTCTTGGCGATATGCGGGCTTATAATTATGTGATTATTCCCATACATGATTTTGATCATGTGGTTTATAAAATAAGGGCCATCGATTTTGACCAGCAATCGTATGAAGGCAGTTTTAAGATATACAGGCCGCAATTTTTTAAGGAAAATTATCCGATGGTAAAAATGGTTAAAGAAAAACTGCAAGATAGCTCGATAGAGCAATATAAAAATGAAGAAAGAGCAGTTTTAGCTAAAAGAATACTTACGGCAGAACATAGAATAAAAAATTTATTACGAATTATGGGAAAAGATGAGATTGCTCCAAAAAGTCATTTGGAACGGTTGCAAATGGAAATTTATAGTTATACCAATGATTTGAATTTTAAAAAAGCCCAATCTATGGGAAATTTGATGTCGGCTGCATTTGAATATATTACAAGAAATTTTAACAATATTAATATTTTATTAAAATAAATAATACATATATATTAAATTTATGAAAAAGATTATATTTATTGCTTTTGTTTTCATGGGCTGTGAATCAAAAAAAGAAGTGATTCAAGAAGTGTTTACATTGCCGAAAAAATTAAAAGAAGTTTCGGGCATGATTTATGACGACAAACGGCAAGTATTGTGGACATTAGAAGATAGTGGCAATCCAAATGCTTTGACAAGTATAGATAAAAATGGCAAAAAAGTGCATGAAATTGAAATTACAAATTTAGAAAATACCGATTGGGAAGATATTACAAAAGATGCAGCGGGCAATTTATATATTGGTGATTTTGGAAATAATGATAATGAAAGAAAAGATTTGGCTATATACAAAATAGCGGCAACCGATTTAGACCAAAAAAGCACAAAATATACAGAAAGAATTGGTTTTTCGTATCCTGAACAAACTGATTTTCCGCCAAAAAAAACAGCCTTATGGTTTGATTTGGAAGGTTTTTTTGAAATGGAGGGTTACTTTTATTTGTTTACAAAAAATAGGAGTAAAAAGTTTGATGGGATGAGCTTGGTGTATAAAATTCCAAATCGAGCTGGAGACCATCAAGCCGAATTGATTGGCAAATTTTATACAAACAATGAGTATCAGCATGGAGCCATTACGAGTTTAGCGATAAGTCCAGATAAGCAAAAAATTGCAGTTTTGGCACATGATAAAATTTGGATTTTAGAAGCATTTTCTTCTGATAACATATTGAAAAATAAAACAAAATTGATAGAGTTAAATCATTTTTCGCAAAAAGAAGCCATTTGTTTTACAGACAATCAAACGATGTGGTTGTGTGATGAAAATGAAAACAAAGGAGGCGGCAAGGTGTATGAAATTAAATTGCCTTAAATACAAGAAAATGAAGTATGATGCTATTAAAACAATTTTGGTTAATACTTTAAAAGCATTATATTTGCCAAAAAATCAAACAATACAATGAAAAATATACAAATTATAATTGAAAATGCTTGGGAAAACCGAGCCTTATTACAAGAAGAAAACACACAAAATACCATACGAGAAGTAATTAATTTATTGGATTCTGGAGCCTTGAGGGTTGCGGAACCAACAACAAATGGGTGGCAAGTAAACGAGTGGGTAAAAAAAGCTGTTGTCATGTATTTTCCTATTCAAAAAATGGAAACATTGGAAGCTGGAATATTTGAATATCATGACAAAATGCCATTAAAACGAGGTTATGCTGCCAAAGGCATTCGAGTGGTTCCCAATGCGGTTGCCAGACATGGAGCCTATATTTCAAAAGGAGTCATTTTAATGCCAAGTTATGTAAACATTGGTGCTTATGTAGATGAAGGGACTATGGTGGACACATGGGCTACCGTTGGGAGCTGTGCTCAAATAGGAAAAAACGTACATTTAAGTGGTGGTGTTGGGATTGGTGGGGTATTAGAACCCTTGCAAGCTGCCCCCGTTATTATTGAAGACGGGGCTTTTATTGGTTCGAGATGTATAGTTGTAGAGGGAGTACATGTTGGTAAAGAAGCGGTTTTAGGGGCTAATGTTTGTCTTACAGCTTCTACAAAAATTATAGATGTAACGGGTGCAGAACCAAAAGAAATGAAAGGATTTGTACCAGAACGATCTGTAGTAATACCGGGAAGTTATACAAAAACATTTGCAGCAGGATCATTTCAAGTGCCTTGTGCTTTGATCATTGGAACACGTAAACCATCAACAGATTTGAAAACAAGTTTGAATGATGCTTTAAGAGAATATGATGTAGCTATTTAATTAACAAAACTAGTATTACAAAAAAACGTGATACTAGTTTTTTTATAAATTTTTTTTATGAATTTAGAAAATCCCATCATTATTGGATACGAAGCCAAAAGAATTTACCATAATAAAACTGGTTTGGGCAATTATTGTCGGGATTTAATTAGAATATTAAGTACAAATTATAGTAATAATTCATACTTTTTATACAATCCTAAAAAAAGTGATAAAAATTTATTTGGATATTCAAATAATAACTGTATTGAAAAAAGACCAAAAAATAAAATATTTCAATATTTTTATAATTTATGGAGACAATATTTTGTAGTTAATGATTTAATTAACGATAATGTAAATATTTATCATGGATTATCAGGAGAACTCCCGTTTGGACTTCAATCAACTGCCATTAAAAGCGTAGTTACGATACATGATTTAATATTTTTGCACCATCCCCATTTTTATAAATGGATAGACCGCAAAATATATACCTATAAGTTTAAAAAAGCAGCACAAAATGCTGATAAAATCATTGCTATTTCTGAACAAACAAAATCAGATATTATGCAATTTTTTAAAATTAAAGAAAATAAAATTGAAGTAATTTATCAAGGATGTCATAATATATTTAAAGAAAAAAGTACTGATTCAGAAAAAATTGAATTATTAAAAAAATTAGACTTACCTGAAACATTTATTTTAAATGTAGGAACAATAGAGGCTCGTAAAAACATTTTTCAGGTAGTAAAAGCCATAAAAGATACTTCCATTCCATTAGTGATTTTAGGAAAAAAAACAAAATATTGTTTAGAAATAGAACAATATATTTCTGACAATCAAATGAATGATCAAGTATTTTTTATCAATGGCTTATCGCATCAGGAGTTGGCAACATTATACCAATTGGCAACATTGTTTGTTTACCCATCATTATTTGAAGGATTTGGCATACCAATTATTGAAGCATTGTATTCAAAAGTACCAGTAATCACTAGCAAAGATGGTGTTTTTCCAGAAGCAGGAGGACCATTTTCGGCATATATAGATCCAAATAATTGTGATGAAATTAAGGACAAAATATTAGAATTATGGAACTCATCTGAAAAAAGAGCCTATATGGTAGAGAAAAGTTTTGAATTTGTTCAAAAATTTAACGATCCTATTATTGCAAAACAAGTGATGGATTTATATCAAGCACTAGTATCAAATGATTAATTTCTATTTAAAACAACGTTTAAAAAAAAGATGAAAGTAGCTGGATTTACATTTATACGAAATGCTGTAAAAAACGATTATACGATTATAGAGGCTATACAATCTATATTGCCCATTTGCGATGAATTTATTGTAGCTCACGGCAATTCAGATGATGAAACTTTAGCTTTGTTGCAAAGTCTGAAAGATCCAAAAATTAAAATTATCCAAACCCAATGGAACGATAATTTGCGAGAAGGCGGAACCGTATTTGCATTAGAAACTGATAAAGCATTTGAGGCTATAAGTACTGATGTTGATTGGGCTTTTTATATACAAGGAGATGAATGTGTTCATGAAAAATATTTAGCAACCATTCAAAAAGAGATGGAAATTTGTTTGAAAAATCCTAAAATAGAAGGGTTATTATTTCATTATAAACATTTTTATGGTTCTTATGATTATTTTGCACATTCAAGAAGATGGTACAGAAGAGAAATAAGAATAGTTAAAAATATTAAAGGAATCCATTCTTACAAAGATGCTCAAGGGTTTAGACTAGATAATAGAAAAATAAAAGTAAAATTAATAGATGCTTATATATATCACTATGGTTGGGTAAAACCACCTAAAGGATTGACTAATAAAGTAAGAAATTTTAATACTTTTTATAATTCGGACGACGAATGGATTTCGGAAACCTATCCTTTGGCAGCCGACTTTGATTATGGAAATGCCGATCATTTAATAGCCTTTGAGGAGACACATCCAAAAGTTTTTTCTGATAGAATTAACAAAACCAATTGGAAATTTGAAATTGATCCTACAAAAATAAAAAATAAAATTAGTTTAAGAAGAAAATTTTTAGCTTATTTTGAAGAAATAACGGGAATTCGCTTATTTGAATATAAAAATTATAAAAGAATACAATAATTTTTGAAAAATGCTTAAAAAAAGTATATCTGTAATATTGCCCAATTATAATGGTGCACATTTGTTGAAAGAATATCTTCCAAGTGTGTTTCAGGCTTTACATTTTTCAAAAATTGATTATGAAATTATTTTGATTGATGATGCATCAAAAGACCAATCTATCGCTTTTATAACAAATGAATATCCTGAAATTAATATCATTAAAAATGATAAAAACCTTGGCTTTTCAAAAACTTGCAATAAAGGCATAGCAAAGGCACAAAAAGATTTGATTTTTTTATTAAACACAGATGTTGCACTCGAAGAGGATTATTTTGAAAATCAATTTCAATATTTTGAACTTCCAACAACGTTTGGTGTTATGGGCAGGATCATGAACTTTGATGGCAAAAAAATTGAAGATGCAGCACGAACCCTTAGACTTAAAGGTTGTAAACTAAAAGCGAATAAATTTTATTTTGTTTCTGAAAGTACGGAACCAGTATATACTGCATATCTATCAGGTGCAAATGCTTTAATTGATAGAAAAAAATTACAAATATTGAATGGATTCGACGAAATATATTCCCCATTTTATTTTGAAGATTTTGATTTAGGATTACGAGCATGGCAGCTAGGTTGGCGGTGTATTTATGAGAACCAATCGGTATGTTACCACAAAGTGAGTGCTTCTACAAATACAATGAATAAATCAAATTTTGTCAAAATTACTTATAATAGAAATAGTTTTATCTTACAAGCTATACATATTTATGCAAATAAAAATATTTTTTGGAATATTCAAATTTTTATTAATACCGTTCTAAATCGGTTTATTCAATGTCAGTTTTGGATATATAAAAGTTATTTTGGTTATTTAAAAATGAATAAAAAAATTAAGATTTCGCAAAAAAGATTACGAGAATTGAAAATGAATCATGATTCAAAAAATATAAACGAGATCATTGAATTTATTGATCAATCTATGTCTGCAAGAAAAATCAATTATTTATAAAATGATGCAACAAAATATGATAGAAACTCAAGTAATTACTAAAGAAAAAACATATAAATATGATTTTTCTATTTGTACTTTAGTAACAAAAAACAGTGAATATTTAGAAATGATGCATTCATTTATTGCTAAAGGTTTTACAAAAGATAATTCAGAATTTTTAAAAATAGATAATACTCAAGGTTGTACATTTGATGCTTATCAAGGATTGAATCGATTTTTGCAAGAAGCACAAGGAAAATATGTTATTTTATGTCATCAAGATATTATTTTACATGATCATGATATTCAATATTTACATCAATTAATTGACGAAATTGACGTTAAAGATAAGAATTGGGCTATATTATCAAATGCAGGTGGCATCAATTTAAAATGGATAGCTACCCATATCACACAAGGAAATGGAAGAATAATCACAGAAAAGTATTTACCTTTAAAAGTAAAAACTGTAGATGAAAATTTTATATTAGTAAAAAACGCTGCTAATTTATCTTTGTCTAATAATTTATCGGGTTTTCATTTTTATGGAACCGATATTTGCTTAATTGCAGACGTTTTAGGATTTACATCTTATGTTATTGGGTTTAATTTGACACATAAAAGTAATGGGAAAATAGACGACAGTTTTTACAAATCGTTAAAAAATATCAAACAAAAATACAAATTTGCGTTTAGAAACAGGTTCATTACCACCACTTTTTCTAGAATTTACTTTTCTGGAACATCAATTTTATTTTTATTAAACAATAGCAGTTTGGTGTTATTTTTAGTAAGACAATATTATAAATTTTTTACAAAAAAGAAAGATTATTCTATTTAAATTAAGCTACTAATTCCATTTTCAATAAATGTTATTTTATTTTTTTTATTATATTTTCTTATTTCATTATTTTTTTTCCATGTTTCAGCATTAGCATAACCTCGTTTATGTTCTAAATGAATACAAATGGCACTGTATCGAATTTGTTTAGATAACAAACCATTATTAAATAAACGTTCCCCCATTTCTCGGTCTAAACCTCCATATTGCATCTCGTGATTAAAGCCATTGATGTCTAATATATCTTGCTTCCACCCCGAAGCATTATGACCATTCCAAGACCGCTTAGTGGGAGTAATCCAATTCATAAATGCTGCAAAATAAGCGTTTTTTACCAGTTTTGTAATTTTAAAATTAATTTTTAATCCATTATGTATCAGCCATTTAGCATCAAAACAACGTTGTGTTGCTATATCTTTTGGACTAATTAATTTTGATATAGATAGCGGCAATTTAAAATAGCCTCCAGAAAGAAAATAGCCTTCAGCTCTTTGTTTAAAATGTGTTTTTACAAAATGCTGGTGCGGAATACAATCTCCATCAGTAAATATTAAATAAGAAGCGTTAGATTTAAGAATAGCTTTATTTAATATTTTGGGTTTTTGAAACCCTTGATCTTCTTGCCAAACATGAATAATGGGGTGTTTAAATTGATTTTCAAATTGTTTTATTAATAATGTTGTTTTGGATGTTGATCCGTCATCTGCAATTATTATTTCAAAATTAGTAAATGATTGATTCAAATAACCAATTAGTACTTTTTGTAGCCATTCTTCGGCGTTATAAGTTGTAATAATAATAGATATATCAATCAATTTGAAATAGTATTAGCGTCAATTGTAGTTATAAACTCTTTGAAAGTTCCAAATATATAATTTTTTTGTTTCATTTGCACGATAAATTGATCAAATCTTGCTATCATTTTTGCACCCGTATTTTTGGAAACATATCCTGGGAAATTGAATTTTTTAGGTTGATCTAAATCGGTAAATTCCCATGGATGAAAATATATATTCAAATATTTATCCTTTTTTAAAGTTATTTTTGATAAAAATATATAAATAAATAATGGTAAATTATGAAAACTCAACCAAAATAATGGAAATCTAATCATTGGACTTACAGAAGCTGGAATTTGAAGCACGTCCGATTGCATAAAATAAGTTCTAGGTTTGTCTAAATGATTGTATCTTCCTGGTAAAAATGTAGGATTTATAGAAGAATTATATTGGTATCCTGCTTTAAAAATTTCCATTTCATCTACAGGATACATACGAGGCATTCTAAATCCTATTACTTCTGATTGAGATAATTGTTCCAATTCATCCTTTGACATTTTGAGATGTGCTACTTTAAAATCGCTATGGAAATAGGTATGCGAGGCCAATTCATGACCCGAAGCTATAATTCTTTTGATGATGTCTGGAGCATTTTTTGCAAAAACAACAGTCGAAAAAAATGTAGCTTTTATTTGATGTACATCTAATAAATCTAAAATTGCTGTTGTTCCTGCTTTTGAAATTGAAATTTGCTCTTCAAAAGGAATCGACTTGCCGTATTCCATAGGCATATCAAATTCTTCTATATCAAAACTTAATAATATCATTGAAAATTGGATTTACTTATTAAATAATTAGGTCTATTTTTACTTTGAATAAACATTTTTCCAACATATATTCCTATAATTCCTAAAACTATAAGATTTAATCCGCCAAAAAATACTACAGTACTTATTAATGAAGCCCATCCTGAAATGACATGTCCAAAATAAACACTATATAATACGTATATTATAAAAAATAAAAATGCAAAAGCAGACAATACAACTCCAAGAAATACAGCAAGATACAACGGCCTAGTACTAAATGACGTGATACCTTGCATAGCAAATCGTATCATTTTAACAATAGTATATTTACTTTTTCCAGAAAATCTTGCATTAGGTTTATAATGTATGGCAAATTGTTTAAAACCAACCCAAGAAATTAAACCCCTAATAAACAACTCATTTTCAGAAAAATTTGAAAAAACATCTGCTACTTTTCTATCCATTAATCTAAAATCAGCCGTGCCAGGTTCAATTTTTACTTCAGATAGTTGGTTAATTAACGAATAAAATCCTTTGGATGTTTTATTTTTAAACCATGACAAATCTTTATCTTCTTCTCTAATTGTATAAACTACATCATAATGTTCTTCCCATTTTTCGAGCATATTTGCAATTAATTCAGGTGGATGTTGCATATCGCCATCCATCGTTATAATGGCAGCCGATTGGTTTCTTACAAAATCTACACCAGCTTTCAAAGCATTTTGATGTCCGAAATTTCTTGACAATTGAATGTAAAATACTTTAGAATCTGTTTTTGAAATATTTTCGAGGATTGACAAACTGTTATCTGAACTACCATCATCTACAAATACTATTTTATACAAATAAGGCAATTGCTCTAATACTTTGTGCAAAGCATCAATCATTACTGGAATATTTGTAGCTTCATTATAGGAAGGGATTACAATTGTAATATTTTTTTTCATTAATTATCTAAAATATTTGTAGGTTTATTTTCTTTTATAAACATCATTTCAACTATTATTTTGAGCCAAATCAAAAAACAAGGTAATGCTTTCAAGGCATAAGGTTGTACGTAATGTGTTTTGATGTATTTTGGAAACAAATCCGATGGAGACAAACTTGTAAGCAGTAGCGCAAATATAAATAAAAATAAACTGATAGTATTAATGGGTTTTTCTTGAACTACATACCATATTGCTACACCCAAAAAAGCAATTATATAGGTAGGAGATTCTGATCCTGAACTAAAAATAACTGTAAATAGCAGTACCGAAGCCAAGAGTAACAATCTAAATTGTAGGTCAGAAAATGATTTCCACTTTAAATAAGGTAGTCCAAATAGTAATAAGCCAAAACCTAAAATAGGTAAAGTACTAATATCTGGATTAGCCAAAACCCGTTTGATCATTCCCATTACAGAAATATCTTGCATAGAAGTTAGTGATGCGTTCTCGCTATTTTTAACAATTAATCTATCAAACCATTCAAAATACGTTTGTATAATAAAGTCTTTAGACGAAATAAACATAGGTAGAATAAACAATATGATTGCCCAAAATAACAAAGAAAGAATCAATTTTAACTTATTTTTTGAAAAAAAGAAAAAAGCCAATCCTACAATACCATATATTTTAACAAATGTTCCTAAAATGATGAAAAATGCTGCCCAAAAATCTTTTTCTTGATGAATTTTCACAAAGCTTAAAATTATAATAGCTGTCATTATAGGATTAAATTGAAAACTTAACGAAGTAGTTAGAAATTCATGACAGCATATCCACAATATCAAATTGATTTTCTGATAATTCAAAGGCAATTGTTTTATGGCATACACCAACACAACAGCGTTAAAAACATTCCAAAGCATACACCCCAACTGATCAGGCATTATAGCAAATGGGGCAATTAATAAACTAAAAATGGGGCCATAATGATTGTGGTCTAAATATTCATTCGGGTATGAGGCATATAACGACCATTGTTGAAGGGTATGATTGTAAACATTTTTATATATTAAATAATTATTAATACGATTAATTTGAAATTGCTTATAAGCTGCAAAAATGCTCAACAAGATCCATAAAGTAATTATACTATTTTGGGATTTAAAAAAAGGGCTATTTTGAAACTTTTTAATCATACATACAATTTATTTAGCAAATATAATTTTTTTTTCATTTTGAATGTTTAGAATTTTCATTTTTTTCATTTATTTTTGCTCAAAATAAAATTTACAAATGACAATTTCAGTAGCACTTTGTACCTATAACGGCGAATTATTTTTAGAAGAACAATTAGACTCTATACTAAATCAAACTTTAAAGGTTGATGAAATTATTATTTGTGATGATGGTTCTACTGATAAAACAATTAGTATTATAGATAATTATGCTATGAAAAATCCAAGTTTAATAACACTTTTTCAAAATGAAATCAATTTAAAAAGCGTTAAAAACTTTGAAAAAGCCATTTCATTATGTACTGGTGATTATATTTTTTTATCTGATCAAGATGACATTTGGGTAAACACAAAAGTAGCCACATATATTGATTTATTTCTTAACAAAAAAGATATAAATGTAATTGCATCAAATGGTTTTTGTATTAATAATAAAAGCCAGGTAATAGAAAAACATGCCATTTGGGATATCCCTCAATTTTTTGAAGAAAAAAAAATACCGTTTGATTATTTTAAAATAATTACTCATGCTGGCAATTTTGCAACTGGAGCTTCTATGGCAATCAGAGCTTCTTTTATAAATGAAATATTACCTATTCCTCTCGTAAAAGATTTTCATCACGATGAGTGGATAGCCATTATTGCAGCATCAAAAGATGCTTTTTTATTAATTCCTAATAAATTATTTTATTATAGAATACATGAAAATCAACAAGTTGGAGGTGTATTTTTTGATAAAACAGATATTACAAAAATAAAATTACTAGAAACATATTCTATAAATTATAATTTGCATAAATTCAAAAACTGTAAAAGTCAATTGAAAAAATTAACATTTTCACACGAAAAAGCTTTGAAATTAGCTAAAGTTGATACAAAACATAAACCGCTATTTGAACAAAATCTATTAGCCATAGTAGATAATTTTATAAATATTAAAAAAATAATGTCAAAAAAATTTCCTGTAAGAAGTTTTCTATTAAATAGAATAGATAGCATTTCAGGAAAAAGACAATTAAAAGTTTAATTAATCAAACGAATCTACCCCCTAAAATGGTAATTATTCATGATATCCTTTAATTTTCTTTTCAAATCCTCGCTTGTATCATATATCATTTGTTCATTGCTTGGAAAAGCAACCGCTCTTTTATTAAAATTAGTCAAATATTGATCATCACAAGCCCGTTTATCGCCATTATAATTGGCATAAATATAATCAAAAACATACTCGCTACTTATAGGAAATGTTTTTAAAAACTGCTTACTTTTACCGTCAATATAATCTACTTTTGCCATAATCTGTACAGATTTATATTGTCTGTATTCATATACTTGAGCTTTTATTGTAATTATATTGTCTGTTTTTATTGGATTTCCAAAGTTGTCTTTTACAATATTACCCTTTGTATCAACAACATTTTTTTCTCCATCTTTGATTTGTTTTTCTTTGATAAATTCACGTTCTTTGATTTGTTCTGGCGATATTATTATATTCCTAAAACCTACAATAATTTCATAATCATAATCTATTCCCGTTGTTTTATTATTATGATACACCGTCCATTGGTCATTCAAACCATACGTACTAAAATCCAATAAATCTTGTTGCAATCGGCTCGGTATCACCATATTGGTCTCATTTTTTGTGCTTACAAATACATAATTTAAACCTTTTTGAAATGCTTTGTCCTTCAACGCAAGCACATCTTTGTAGTTTGCTACCAATTCATTTACATACTTCAAATCTTCATAAGCCCTTCTGCAATTTAATTTACCATTTGTAAGCAATAAAGCCTTTGAATTATCATACAAATAGGTTACTAATTGGTTTTTACTTGTTACCAATTCATCAGAATAATCTTCATATTCAAAAACAGCCGTTCTATTTTCTACAAATACTTGAAGAGGAAGTAAGGGTCTAATCTGTTCTTGCCGTTGTTCTAAAAGGCTATATGTATTAAATATTTTCTCATAATTAGATGGTAATTGTTCCTTGCTCCATGTCGCAATATTTCTCAAATCCCGCTCCTTGGCCTTTGCAAATGCTTCCTCCAAAATCAATACATATTCCTGATTGCCTTTGCTGTTTTTATTGCTTCGCAAGCCCTCAACCGATTTTCTTATTGCAGCATCATAATCACCATTTACAAGCATATTTCTTGTTTTTTTTACTCCACATGACAATATAAACATGACAATAAATGTCAAAAGTCCAATTTTATTTAATTTTTTCATAACTATAATTTGGGCGTTCCCACAAGGGGCCGGGCTATTCGCTATATCTTTTTTTGTAGTTGGGCCGGGCAGAAAAAGCCCCGCCCAACTACAAAAAAAGGATGCCGCTTCTATCCCTAACGCATTGATTTACTGCTAAAAAGCAACTTCTTTTATAAATATTTTCATTTATTTTTTATCTACTACAGGTCGGTTGGGTCTGTTTGCCAACTCCCAAGCAATGGCAAAACCTAATTTGGTTCTTTTTGTCAAAGCATCAAACTCTATTTTACTTACTTCGTCAGTTTTTTTATGATAATCTTCATGCACACCGTTAAATAAAAACACAGACGGAATTCCATGTTTTGCAAAATTGTAATGATCTGATCGGTAATAATATCGGTTTGGGTCTTTTTTATCATTAAATTTATAATCTAATGTAGTATTAATATATTTAGCATTTACATTTTCACAAATAGTATATAAATCAGATGACAAATAATCTGAGCCTATCAAATAAACATAATCATTGGTATTAGGATGAAACTCGTCTCTCCTACCAATCATGTCAATATTCACATCTGTTATGGTATTGGCAAATGGAAAAAGTGGATTTTCAGAATAATATTGCGAGCCATACAAGCCATGTTCCTCGCCGGTGGCATGAAAAATTAATACAGAACGTTTTGGCCCATGCCCCTCATTTTTTGCCAACTGAAAAGCCTGAGCTATCTCCATCAAAGCTACAGTTCCAGACCCATCATCATCGGCGCCATTATATATTTCGCCACCCTGAACCCCAACATGGTCATAATGTGCAGAAATTACTACTATTTCATTCGGCTTTTCCGAACCTTCAATAAAAGCCCAAATGTTTTCTGAATCGGGTAATCCATCTCCCATAAAGGCAGCTGGAACTTTTTGATAATAATTGGTAGCCCCTTTTGGATATGGGATGCCATTTTTTTTATAATGTTCAATCAAATACAAGCCCGCTTTTTTTTGCCCTTCAGACCCCGTATCTCTTCCTTCCATTTCGTCAGATGCCACAATGGTCAAATGCTGTTTTAACTCCGATGCTGTTATGGAGTTAAGGTATTTTTGAGTATAATCTTCAGATGAAGTCGATTTTGTAGTAGCACAACTTGCTATCATGACACTCATTATGCCAATAAATAATTTTCTTTTCATTTTTTTAAATTTTGTAACAAAAATAACAATTTTGATTTACAATAAAATTAAATCACAATATTTTAACAAGCTATACCTATCTAAATCAGTCTTGCCCTCCCCTATTTTTTAACATCAACTCAAAAAAATGCAACATTAAGCATCTATAAGTTGTTGAATATCAAATTTTTGCATTTTTAAAAATGCCTCAATTACTCGACTCGATTTTGTTTGATCATTCATTAATTCTCCTAAAATCTTTGGAACAATTTGCCAAGAAACCCCAAATTGATCTTCGAGCCAACCACAATTTTTATATTGCCCTTTGTAGCCTAATTTGTTCCAATAATGATCGATTTCTTCTTGTGTATCACATTCAATTACATAAGAATTTGCTACACTAAAAGGGCTTTCGGCTCCATTTAATAACATAAAAATGGTGTTATTGATTTCTATATTGACAACCATTGGGTTTTCAGATAATATTTTGGCATTTGTAAAAACATCAACATAATAATGGGCCATTTCTATTGCATTGTTTGGACACCATAAACAACTATATATGGAATTTTTGATCATTTTATTTTAATATTTTTAATTAATCATTTATTTTTGAATTACAAATATACTTAAATCATCAATATCGATAGCATTACAGGCACATTTTTTAATTGCACTTTGTTGAAAATGATTGCTTTTCATATCAAATAAAATTTGTAATTTTGTAATCATTAATTTTATAAAGTTATGAATACATTTATAGTTCATGCAGATTCTAAAGTTTCAAAAGCATTGATTGCTATTTTCAAAGCTTTGAATGTTTCTTTTGAAATGAAAAAAGATAAAAAAGAAGTGGAAAGCACTTATGATCCAGAATTTGTAAAAATGGTTTTGGAACGTACAGAAAGTGCTAAAAACGGTAATGTTGTGAAAATTGATGCAAATGATTTATGGGGAAGTTTAGGATTGAAGTAGAGGAGTTAGCAAAAAAAGATTTTATAAAGATTTATAAATCTGGAGACAAACCTTCGATAATAAAATTAGAAAAAATGATTAAAGAACTCGAAATCCATCCCACAACAGGAATTGGAAATCCAGAACTCTTGAAACATCATTTATCCGGTTATTGGAGTAGAAGAATAAACAAAAAAGACCGATTGATTTATCAAATTATAGAACAACCAGAATCTTTGGTTGTAATTATTTCTGCTTTAGGACATTATTAAGTCATAAAGTCATATAAAGCAGAAATAAATCGTGCTAAATAAATAGATTTCAAACTAAAATTGTTGATAAAAGTAAAAAAAATATTATGAATACATTTATAGTTCATGCAGATTCTAAAGTTTCAAAAGCATTGCTTGCTATTTTCAAAGCTTTGAATGTTTCTTTTGAAATGAAAAAAGATAAAAAAGAAGAGGAAAGTACTTATGATCCAGAATTTGTAAAAATGGTTTTGGAACGTGCAGAAAGTGCTAAAAACGGTAATGTTGTGGAAATTGATGCAAATGATTTATGGGGAAGTTTAGGATTGAAGTAGAAGAGTTAGCAAAAAAAGATTTTATAAAGATTTATAAATCTGGAGACAAACCTTCGATAATAAAATTAGAAAAAATGATTAAACCCAAATTACGCATTAGACTTCGTTATGAAATCTAAAAATACAAGAAAATTAAGTACTCACGGACTTTTTAAAATTTTAGAATATATTAATATTTTAACATTTTAAAAAGGAGTAAGTGCTTAATTTTGAAGTATTTTTAGATTGTAATAGATTTCTAATGCGTAATTTGGGTTAAAGAACTCGAAATCCATCCCACAACAGGAATTGGAAATCCAGAACTCTTGAAACATCATTTATCCGGTTATTGGAGTAGAAGAATAAACAAAAAAGACCGATTGATTTATCAAATTATTGAACAACCAGAATCTTTGGTTGTAATTATTGCTGCTTTAGGACATTATTAAAATTCATTTATTTTATTCCCAATTGCTATAAAATTAAAAAGCGTCTTGAATTGCTTCAAAACGCTTTTAAATAATTTAAGTTATTTTTGTCGAAATACTCTTAGAACATGCCGCCTCCGCCTTGTGTTTCGTTGGCATCTCTTTGTTTTCTTGCTAATGCACGGTTTTTTCCTCCACCAAAAACATAGTTGAAGCCAAGGTAGAAGGTTTGACTCTCCCAATAGAAGGCTCCTGTTTGACGGTAGGGAATATTACCCTCAAATGCAAATCGCATGTTTTCAAATACGTCGTTGTATCTTGCGGTGATGGTGCCTTTTCCTTTCAAAATGTTGTATGTGGTGCCAAAATCCATTTTATACATTGCTTTTCTGTCATATTGCAAGCCTCTATCTTTTCCGCGATACATCCCAAACAATTGAAATCTCCAATTTTTAGATGCTGTAAAGGTGTTGTTGATTCGGGTATTGAAGGTTACAATATCTACCTCGGCATTTTCTAAAACGTTGGTCGAAGCGTTTTGAATGGTTCCTTTTGCCGTTTTAAAATAAACGTCGGCACTCGCATTTACTGCCCACCATTTGGTGAACTTTAAGTTGGCAGATGTTTCGGCTCCGTAAGCTTTGTTGCTGTCGAAATTGGCATAAGACAAAATATTCCGATTGCTATTATTAGGGTCGTTATAAACGGTTCTGGATATTTCATCGGAGATTAATCTATAGAAAACACCACTTGTGATGGAGCCTATTTTAGTTCCTTTGGTGTAATTTACTTCAAAGGAATTGGTAAATTGCGGCACCAAGTCGGGATTTCCTCTCGATTCCATCAAAGGTGTGGTCCATTCTCTGATAGGGCTGATTTGTCCGATACTCGGGCGATCTACTCGTCTGGAATAATTGAAGTTGAATGAATTTTTGTCGTTTATAGTATAGGTAAAAAATGCTGATGGATAGGCAGTAAACAATTTGTCTTTGGTGTTTTGCACTTCAGAAAAATTGGGATTGGTTTGATTGATGGCAAAATTGGCATCCAATTCAAAATATTCTAAACGAACGCCCAATTGTGTACTCCATTTACCAAATTGTTTGCTATAATTGGTATAAGCCGAATAGATATTTCTTCCAAAATCAAATGAATTATTGGCACTAGAAAAACTCGGATTGACATCATCAAATTGATTTCCAGAGTTTTGAATACGTGCTTCAACTCCTAATTCTATTTTTGCTGTGGCTGAAATTGGATTTACATAATCGGTATTGAATTGAAAATAATCGGTTGTTCCATTTACCAAATTAATCCGATTATAATTGAAAAATGGACTCAAAATCGTTTCATCATAATTAGTATTTTCATCATCTTCTGTGTGCGAAAAATTCATTTGTATTTCTAAATTCTCCTCTTTTTTCTCAAAATCATGTTTGAAAACCAAATCATACGTCTGATTTTTATTGTTGCTTTTGCTTGAAAAAAGTTGGTTGGTATTTCCATTTGCCAAAGCATCTTGATAAGCAACAATTGTTTTTCCATTGCCCGATCCATTGGTAAAACTTTGATTGGTATATACCGACAAGGTGTTTTTGTCGTTGATATAATAATCCATTCCCAGCTTGATCAAATTAGTAGTGTTTTTATCTCTAAAGTTGAAATCTTGTCTGTTTTCTTGCGTTGGTCGTTCGCTATTCACAAATCCGTGATTGGCATTGATACCATGATTGAAGCCATAATTGGTATAAAAATTGACTTTCCCCACGCGATAATTCATGTTTAATGCCGAATTGGTTTTTGGTGTAATTCCAAAAGTTACTCCAGTATTTATGGATCCATTAAAACCATCTTGCGAATTTTTATGCAAAATAATATTGATAATCCCACTCATTCCCTCCGGATTGTATTTGGCAGAAGGATTGGTAATCAATTCAATTTGCTTGATAGAAGCCGATGGAATTTGTTGCAATAACTGCTCCACAGACACGTTGGAAGGCTTTCCGTCAACCAACACACGCACATTGCTATTGCCACGCATACTGATTTCTTTGGTTTGCGGGTCAATGCTCACCGTTGGCACATTATTCATTATTTCAGAAGCCGTGGTTCCCGATGCAATCAAGTCTTTTCCAACGTTAAAAACTTTTCTATCAATTTTTTGAACCATGCTTGAGCGTTCTGCAACTACTTGTACTTCTTTCAATTCTTTGACATCTTCTACCAGAAATATGGTTCCAAAATTGAAATTACTTTCTTTTGTCAAATCCACATTCTTTGTTTGAGTAATGTATCCAATAAACTGAAATTCAACAACATAATTTTTGGCTTGTAACTGATTGATTACAAAGCTACCATCGTCTTTGGTAACACTTCCTGTAACAATTTTATTGTCATTTTTTATAACAATATTCACATAAGGCAAAGCATTTTTAGTGTTTTTATCAATAATTTTTCCTTTTATACTTCCAGTGTTTTGTGCAAAACCAAAAGAAATACAACTAAAAAGACAAGTGATAAATAATTTAATTTTCATAATTTATATTTTATTTTTTAACTACATACAAGACAACTGTAAGCTAATTTTGTTACAAATTAATGAGTACTTTTTTTTAATAAAAAAGAAAAAGCAAGTCTTGTTTTGAAAAATATTATAAAATAAATTTAAATTTTCACTCTATTTTATTTATGTAATAAAGATAAAAACTTATTTTATTGTAAAAATGATAAAGTATTGTCATGTTACTTAATAAATAATCCTATTTTATATAAATAAAAAAAATCTCAGAATAATAATTATTTTGAGATTTTGTTTAATAAACTTTATAAATAGGAATAACTTTTAATTAATCATTCATCATCGATATTAAAAATTCTTCGTTGTTTCTAGTGCCTTTAAATCTTTCATTAATAAAATCCATGGCTTCTACAGGGTTCATATCGGCCAAGTATTTTCTCATAATCCACATTCGTTGTAACGTTTGCGTGTCTAACAAAAGGTCGTCTCTTCGGGTACTCGACGAAGTCAAATCGATAGCAGGAAAAATTCGTTTATTAGCAATTTTTCTATCTAATTGCAATTCCATATTACCAGTTCCTTTAAATTCTTCAAAAATAACTTCATCCATTTTCGATCCCGTTTCTGTTAAAGCCGTAGCAATAATGCTTAGAGACCCCCCATTTTCTATATTTCGAGCGGCACCAAAAAACCTTTTGGGTTTTTGCAACGCATTAGCATCTACACCACCACTCAATACCTTGCCCGATGCAGGCTGAACGGTATTGTAAGCTCTTGCCAATCTGGTAATTGAATCCAATAATACCACCACATCATGTCCGCATTCTACAAGTCTTTTGGCTTTTTCTAAAACGATATTTGCAATTTTTACATGTTCCTGAGGTTCTCTATCAAAAGTTGAGGCAATGACTTCTCCTTTTACATTCCTAATCATATCCGTAACCTCCTCTGGACGTTCGTCTATAAGCAAAACTAGTAAATATACTTCGGGGTGATTGGCCGCAATCGCATTGGCTATTTCTTTGAGCAACATGGTTTTACCTGTTTTGGGCTGTGCAACAATCATGCCTCTTTGTCCTTTGCCAATTGGCGAAAATAAATCGATAATTCGGGTAGAAACGGAACTGCCCATTTCAGCAAGTTTGAATTTTTCTGTAGGAAAAACAGGCGTTAAATGCTCAAACGAAACCCTGTCTCGAACAACTTGTGGCTCATGTCCATTAATTTTGAGTACTTTTATAAGTGGAAAAAATTTTTCTCCTTCTTTAGGTGGTCGTACCACACCTTTTACGGTATCGCCTGTTTTTAAACCAAACAATCTGATTTGTGAAGTTGATAAATAAATATCATCGGGCGATGCTAAATAATTATAATCTGAAGACCGCAAAAATCCGTAACCGTCTGGCATCATTTCTAAAACGCCTTCACTTTCAATTATGCCATCAAACTCATAATCCGCATCTCTAAAATTATTTTTTTTGTTGTTGAATTTAGGATTTTTAGGATTTTTGGGGTGTGGAGGATGTTGCTTTTTAAAATTGGATTCTTCTGGCTTGGTTTGATCTTCTGTAACAGCTGTAGTATTTTCTAAATTATCGATGTTGGGGTTTTCTAAATCCAAACTCGGTTTTGAATCCTCTTCGATTGCAACAGTTACTACCACCGATTCTGAAACAATTGCATCATTTTCTGAAACATTAGCATTTTCGATTTCTGAATTTTCAGCTTTTTTATTAAAAAGTGCTCTTTTATTTCCTTTTGATGCTAATTTTTTCTCATATTCCGCTTTTTTAAATTTTGCGGGTTTTATGTAAGGTTTAGGATTAATATCTTTTGAAAATAATGTTTTTTCAGCATCAATAATTTTAATTTCTTCAGATTTATTTTCAATTATTGGTGTTGCATCCATTACAGGTGCATCGACTTTGTCTTCTACTTTTTCTTGCTGTACTGTTGTTTCAACATGCTGTTTTTTATTGGGTTTGTCAGCAGTTTTTTTAGGAGTTGCTTGAATTTTTTCGTCTTTTGGTGCAACAATTCTGTTTCGCTTGGGTTTTTCTGCAACGGGTTCAGACACAACATTTTGATCCTGATTTGTTTTGGCCTGATGGTCTAAAATCATGGTTATTAATGTATCTTTTTTAACATTCGCAAACTTAATGGTTTTAGCTAATTTAGCAATTTCTTGAAGCTCGGTTAGCTTCATTTGTTTTAATGCGGTATGATCAAACATAAATGTTTTTTAAATTTATAGAATTTTATAAAAAAAGTAGGTGGTAAATTTTGTGAATAAGCCAAAGAATGAAGTACTTACGTTTTGGTTGTGCAATAATACAATTATTTTTTAAAATACAATAGTTTTTTTAAAAAATATTATTTATTTTTGTGCAATAATAATTTATATGCCATTTTTCAATGATTCAAAGAATTCAAACATTATATTTACTATTAGCCTTATTATGTACTAGTGCATTGGCATTTGTACTGCCACTTTGGATTGCTACATCTGGCAAACCTGTATATTTTATGGCTAATTCACTTTATACTGGCCTATTTGGATTAAGTACTGTATTGTCTGTTATTAGTATTATTTCATTTCAAAAAAGACAACTTCAATTTGTATTGAACAGATTGAATATCATATTGAATTTAATTTTATTAGGATTATTGGTATATCGAATGCTAAATTTATCTGGAGGAACTTCTGAAGTTTCTGAGAAAGGTATTGGGATGTTTCTTCCAATTGTTGCTATCGTTTTATTGGGTTTTGCCAATAAAGCCATCAAAAAGGACGAAGATCTTGTAAAATCTGTAGATCGGTTGCGATAAACCTATAAACTTAGTTTATTAGTGCGAAGGAAAACCCAAATACTTTATTTGGGTTTTTTTTATTTACATTTTTATCCAAATTAAATAACATCTATTAATGAGGTTATTGAGACTTCATTTATTTTGTTCCGATTTCTATTACTTCCAAATCTTTTATTTTGTCCTGATCTATTACAAATCTTAGCATGGTGCGTACTTGATGAAAGCCACTTTTGCCACATGCACCAGGATTGAGGTGCAGCAGTTGGTTTTTTTTATCAAAAATTACTTTCAATATATGAGAATGTCCACAAATAAATAATTTTGGTGGGTTTTGAACCAGCATGTCTCTAATATTGGGATTGTATTTTCCAGGATAGCCACCAATGTGTGTTATCCAAACCGATACCTTTTCGCACATAAATCGTTGATGAAGCGGAAACTCCATACGGGCTTTGGCATCGTCTATATTGCCATATACGGCAATTAGTGGTTTTATTTTTTTGATCGCATCTGTAACAGCTAAACTTCCAATGTCGCCTGCGTGCCATACTTCGTCAGATTGTCTTACGTATTTTAAAATAGATTCATCAATATGACTGTGGGTATCTGACAGGAGTAATATTTTTTTCATTTTATTATTTTTCCATCTTTTTTATTAAAAAAAAGAAGGTTAGTTGAAAGCTTATTTTGAATATATTTAGGAATACGTTTTTTAGCCTTTGTTGGCCAGCTGCCCACAGGCTGCATCGATGTCTTTGCCCCTGCTGTATCTGACTTTTGCAACAATATCGTGTTTGCTCAAAGCATTGATATAAGCCTCTAATGCCTCTTGATTGGCTTGCTGAAAAATACCATCGTCAATTGGGTTGTATTCAATCAAATTGACTTTGCAAGGTACGTGTTTACAAAATTTAACAAGAGCTTGAATGGCTTCGGGAGTATCGTTTATTCCTTTCCAAACTACATATTCAAAAGTAATTTTACTTTTCGTTTTACTGTACCAATATACCAAGCTATCTCTTAATTCTTTTAGTGGAAAATGTTCAGAAAAAGGCATAATCTGATTTCTTACTGTTTCAATAGCTGTATGTAAGGAAACTGCCAGTTTGAACTTGACACCTTCATCGGCCATTTTTTTTATCATTTTTGGAATACCAGATGTAGAAACCGTAATGCGTTTTGGAGACATTCCCAATCCTTCGTTGGAAGTGATCATTTCTATAGCTTTCATTACATTATTATAATTCATCAAGGGTTCACCCATGCCCATAAACACAATGTTAGACAATGGTCTGTTGTAGGTTTCTTTGCTTGCTTTGTCTATGGCTACTACTTGATCATAAATTTCGGCTGGTTCTAAATTTCTCATTCGTTTTAATCGAGCAGTTGCACAAAAATTACAATCTAAACTACAACCAACTTGGCTAGAAACACAAGCTGTTGTGCGGGTATCAGTAGGTATTAAGACACTTTCTACTATCAATCCGTCGTGCAACGTTACCGCATTTTTTATAGTGCCATCCAGGCTTTTTTGCATGGTATTGATGTTGATATGCTTGATTTCAAAATGAGTTTCGAGCCATAATCGAGTAGCTTTTGACAAATTTGTCATCTCATCAAACCGATGCACGCCTTTGTTCCAAATCCAATCATATACTTGCTTGCCTCGAAAAGCTTGTTCGCCTTGTGCTATAAAATAAGCTACAATTTGTTCTTTTGTCAAACTTCTAATGTCTTTTTTTTCCATGATGGTGCAAAAGTAAAAAAACATTGTCTTATTTTTATAAAAAATATTTTTTAATTGTAATGGAATAATTTGATTAATGATTTTATATTTTGAAAAAATATTATAATTGCATCTGCAACAAAAGCAATGTTTGCTTGAGGTGTGAATATCATTACTATTTGTACTTTTTATATTATTCCTAAAAAAAGATTAAAATAATTTCATAAATTAAAATTTATATCAAAAAATTAATTATATTTGCCAAACAAACTAACACTTGTTAGTTAAAATAAAACTGGTATATATGTCAAAATTTTATCCGCTAAAAGTTTCGCATCTTTTCAAAGAAACTGCAGATTGCACAGTGATCACTTTTGAAATTCCAATCGAATTACAATCCATATTTGCTTATAAGCAAGGGCAATACCTTACCCTAAAAGCTACTATAAACCATACCGAAATCCGTCGTTCTTATTCGTTGTCATCGAGCCCACTTGAGAATTTGTGGCAAGTTGCTGTAAAAAAAGTACCGCATGGTGTTTTTTCGAGCTATATAAATGACCAACTGCAAGTGGGCGATATAATAGAAGTCATGCCTCCAAATGGCCATTTTAATGTACCAATAGAAACCCAAAAAACTAAAAATTACATTGCTTTTGCAGCCGGAAGTGGTATTACGCCAATAATTTCTATTATCAAAACGCATTTAAAAGCTGAGCCTAATTGTACTTTTAAATTATTTTATCTTAATAAAAATGTACATTCCATTATTTTCAAAGAAACGATCGAGCAACTTAAAAATTGCTATTTGGAACGATTTGAAATTTTTTATTTTCTTACAAATGAATACCGCCCTACCGAATGGTTGAACGGCCGCTTTTCTGAAGAAAAAATAGCATTTATAACAGAAAAAGTAATAGATGTTTCATTTACAGATGACTGTTTTATTTGTGGCCCTCAAGATATGATTTTTTTAATTCAACATCAATTAATTGCCGCTGGTCTTTCAAAGGATACGATTCATTTTGAATTGTTCAATACCCAAATTACAGCACAAGACCAAAAAAGGATTGAACAAATAATGGAACAAAAATCAGAAAATACAGAAGTAACCATTATTGATGGAGGCAAAGAGTTTCATTTTATCATGAATGGAGATGATGATACTATATTGGATGCGGCTTTGGCTGCTGGAGCCGATTTGCCTTTTGCCTGTAAAGGTGGTGTTTGTAGTACTTGTAGATGTAAAATTGTGGCGGGCACCGCTCAAATGAAACTCAACTATTCCTTAGAACCATTCGAAATAGCCAACCAAATAATATTAAGCTGTCAGGCAGTGCCTACATCAAAAAAAATAGTTGTCGATTTTGGAATTTAAAACAAATGAACCGATATGAATGCAATTACTTTAGCCAAAATGGAAGCCGAATTTGAGGCCAAAATAGCAAGAGACGAAAAAATAGAACCCAAAGATTGGATGCCCGAGAAATATCGAAAAACACACATTCGTCAAATGTCTCAACATGCACATTCTGAAGTTGTAGGTATGTTGCCAGAAGGCAATTGGATAACCAGAGCCCCTACCCTAAGACGCAAAATTGCCTTATTAGCAAAAGTGCAAGACGAAGGCGGACATGGTTTGTATTTGTATAGTGCTACCGAAACGTTAGGCATTTCTAGAGACGAGCTTTTGGACCAGTTGCATCAAGGAGTTGCAAAATATTCTAGTATTTTTAATTATCCAACTTTAACATGGGCAGATATAGGTTCTATTGGTTGGTTGGTTGATGGTGCAGCTATTATCAATCAAGTGGCACTAATGGGTACTTCCTATGGGCCTTATGCAAGAGCCATGGTTCGCATTTGCAAAGAAGAAAGCTTTCATCAGCGTCAAGGGTTTGAAATTTTATTAGCGCTTTGCAATGGCACTGAAGCTCAAAAACAAATGGCTCAAGAGTCGCTCGACAGGTGGTGGTGGCCTTCGCTGATGATGTTTGGCCCCAAAGACGATGAGTCGCCCAATACGGCACTTTCGGTTCAATGGAAATTGAAACGCAAAACTAATGACCAATTGAGACAACAATTTGTTGATCAAACGGTGCCTCAAGCCAAAATTCTTGGTTTAACCATTCCTGATCCTCTTTTAAAATGGAACGACGAAAGGCAACATTTTGACTTTGGCGACATTAATTGGGACGAATTTTGGCAAGTTGTAAAAGGCCATGGCCCTTGCAACAAAAGCAGACTCGAAGCCCGAATTAAAGCCCACACCGATGGACAATGGGTGCGTGATGCTGCTATGGCTTATAGTGAAAAAAAGTTAGAGGTTAGAAGTATGAAATATGAAATATGAAATATGAATTATGAAGTATTGAATTTCAAGTATTAAAATATAAGAATTTAATGATTATCTATTTTTAAGTATGTCAATGGTTTTTAAATCATATTTAGCTTAAAACCAACATCTTATTTCTTTTCTTTTGTCGTATAAAACCTGAATTGTAAAACATTAAAAATATTAATATGAAGAATAATTGGCCACTTTGGGAAGTATTTATTAGAAGTAAAAATGGTTTAGAACACCGTCATTGTGGGTCGCTTCATGCTAGTGATGCTGCAATGGCTTTGGCAAATGCTAGAGATGTTTATACCCGCAGAATGGAAGGTGTTAGTATTTGGGTTGTACCATCTACACAAATTACGGCTTCCAATCCTGAGCAAAATGACATGTATTTTGACCCCGCTCATGATAAAATTTATAGACACCCCACTTTTTATGAACTTCCAGACGAATTAAAACACATGTAATTATTTATAGGCATTGTTTTAAAAAAAAGGAATAATAAATAATAAAACACTCGATTAATGAAAAAAGATTTATCGAGTTACTTACTTAGGAGCTACAATTAATTTCCATCCTACCCATTCGTGATTTATCATTCTTTTTATTAGATTATCAAAAATTGTTTCTTTATATATTGATCTATTTAATCGATAAAAATATTCGTTTAAATATTTTTGTAAATGATGTTTACTAACGTGAGTTTGTATTGTTCGTAATCCAGATTTTAGTTGTTGAATGATGTTGTTAATTTGTTTGAAATTTACCGTAGGTTGGCTTATTTCTTGTTTTAAATTTGGATATTCTTT
>NZ_MUGT01000166.1 GCF_002217205.1 Flavobacterium branchiophilum NBRC 15030 = ATCC 35035
ATTTAAGGGGCTGAAACAAAATAAAAACTGTAACAGTTCCATTATAGGTTGAGTTTCCAATATTTCTTACAGTAATATTACCCGATAAATTACCTCCTTCGTTAATAGATGTGTTGTCTAATACAAAACAGCTTGATTCTGATTTTAATGCTGGTGCAATACTAGTAGTTGCTGTTATATCAATTGGATTAGAATAATACCTTCCAGAAGCAGTTATGGCAATAGCTAAAAATCTTTTTGTTCCATTTGTAAAGCCTGAGGCATCGTATGAAATAACAGTGCTTTGTCCACTAAAAGAAACTCCAGAAGACGGAAAATTATTACCGCATAAAACAGCTGTAACAGCATTATTACTTCCGCTTTGTTCTTTCAAATAAATTGTAGTTCCTGTAGGAAATGATGTGTTACAAGATGCAATTCTAAAATTTATAGTATTACCACTTATACTATTTACATTAAGTTTCATAAATGAACCGCCTAAATAACCAATTCCGCAAGTAGTTGATGAACTAGAAACCGATGTTGTTGAGCAATTAGTATAAGTTCCAGTAGGTAGACTCGGACTATAAGTCACCTGCCCCCAAACACTCCGCACCAAAAACAGCAGCGGAATGATAAATAGTTTTTTTAGTAGTAGAATTGTTTTCATAAAAAATAGATTTATAAATTATGTTTCAAATTTAAAACAAAAAAACCCTTGACAAACAAAGGGTTTTGTGAGAAATGGTCAGTTGTGGAAAATTTGTACTCCATGGGGTGTTTATTCCAGTGAGTTGGGCAAAATATTTAGTTTGTTTTGGCAACTAATAGGGTTTGTTTTACGGTTTCCATGTATAAATCGCTAATAGACAATTCAATAATCTTACTTTTAGGGTCGTTAGGCGTGTTGATGATTAACATTTTTTTGGCAGTATTAATCATGTGAATAAATTGTGTATTTACTATATAACTTTTATGAACCCGAATAAACGGTAATGGCAAGATGGTTTCCATTTCTTTGAGAGTTTTGGTAACAAACATTTGTGTATTGTCTTTTTTAAAAATCACACAGCAATTATTGTCCGATTTAATATATAAAATCTCTTCCAATTGCATAAAAAAATGACCTTCGGCATTTTTTATGGTAATGTGGTTTTGTATTTCTAAAAAACGTTTCTCAAATTTATGTAATGCAATAGTAAGTTCATCTGGATCTATGGGTTTGTCTAAAAAATATAATACATCAAGATTGACCGCTTTTTTAGCATATTTATCAAAATCGGTCGTCATGATAATAAATGGCATCTCTGTCGTAAACTGCCTTATTTCTTTTATTAAATCAAATCCTTTTTCTTCGCCCAATTCTACATCCAAAAAAATGATGTGTGGCTTTGAAGTAAGTGCCAATGAAATCCCTTTGGATACCGTATGTGCAATCCCAATTTCTTTAAAATTAATATGTGATTTTAAAGCTGCTTGCAAGTTTTGTAAACTTCCAAGATTGTCTTCTACGATGATATATTTGTAATTCATAATTTGGAATTTGCATTTAGATTTTAAATAGTTGTTTTTTAGCCAGATTTCTTAGATGAGCACGTATTGTTTAACAATATTTCATTTTAAAATTTTAATCAGTTTTAGTTTGTGAAATCAGTGCTATTTTTTTTAAAGTAATGTTTTTTATTTCATAAGCTATTTAAAAAAAGGCATAGCTAGTTATTTCCAAATTTCATCAAAATCAAATGAAATAGTACAATTTTTATCCAATTGAAACGTTTGTTTATCAACTTGTTTGTAAAAATTGTCAATTAATTCATAAACTTCAATTGACTGTTTATTATAATCGCCCATTATATAATATTTCACGCCTTGTTCACGGTAAATTTCAAATTTAATTACTCTGTCGTTTTTAACAGATGATGGAGATATCATTTCTAAAATCAATATGGGTGGAAAATCTAAATAATCATTAGCTGTCTTACCACAAACCACCATCATGTCTGGTCTAACAACGTTTTCTTCATTTATTTTCCAATCTAATTCAGAAAAAAGCAAACAATTACAATCATTATTTTGTTTTAATGAATTTTTACCTTGAACTATGAAATTAATAATCGACAAATTGTGTTTTGGAGAAGCAGATGGCAACAACTGATAGGGATAGCCATTAACAAGCTCCCAATCTTCTTTCCAGTTTTTATAATCGTTATAAGTATATCTTGGTGGTTCAAAATGTGATGTTTTCATGATTTCTTATTTTTGCAAACTTACGAATATTTATAATCCATCGGAATTTTTACTTCTACTTTTGTACCTTGTTGCTTGTCTTTTATTTCAAAAGTGGCTTGTGCTTTATTAACAAGATTTAGCGTTGCAAATAACTTTTGATAGGTACTTGTACCAATGCCGCTGTCCAAAGAAATGGCTTGTTTTCTGCCTTTGCCCGTATCATCAACCTCTATCAAAACAAAATGGTCTTTCTTTTGTAAATTAATTGTAATTTTCCCTCCTTTTTCTTGTCCTTTTATGCCGTGTTTGATGCTATTTTCGACCAAGTTTTTCAATAATAACCTAGGAATTTGAACATTCGGATCTTCAATATCATTATGTATGGAATATTCCAAAGGTTCTATTAACATATTTTTTTCTAAACTCAAAAAATCATCTATTTGTTGCACTTGGTTTTCTATGCTATCCGTTATAGAATGGTTGTTCAAACTAGCTTTGGTAATGTTGAATAATTTGAGCATTTTTCTGTAGCTTTCAGGAGCTTTCTCTTGAATTTCGGGTGAAATACTGGCTAAAAGGTTTTTAATTTCGTGTGGATTGAGTTGTTGGTTGAGGTTTTGCAACTCCATACCGTTGATGTTTTGTTGCAAACTTAATAAAGTGTTTTGGGTTTGAAGTTCTTTTTCTTTTTGTTTGTTTCTGTAAAATAAAAAGCCACCTATAGATAAAAATATTAAAATACCAATAGTTGTCAAAGCTATATATTTATTGGTTTTTTCTTTTTCGAGTTCGAGTTGTTGCGATTTGATTTTGGATTCTTTGAGTTCGGTTTCGTATTTGACTTCGGCAGCGGTCATGTTTTTGGCTACCTGCTCGTTGAAGATTTCGTCTTTTAGTTTGGTGTAAATTGGTAAATACTCTTTAACCTTTGTATATTGGTTATTGTTTAAGCATAATTCAATAATGTTTAAGACTACTTTAATTGTTTTTCGCTTATTTCCTAAATTTAAAAATTCCTTATATGCAATTTCATAATTATTTAATGCTAGATTGTTTTTTTTTTGTATTTCATAAATTTCTCCCTTTAAATTGTTTGCATCTGCATATAAAATATTATCCTTATTTTTTAGTACAATTATTTTATTTAAGTATTTTTCACTTTCATTTAAATTACCTTTTTTTAAAAATATTTTGCCTTTTAAGAAATCAAAAATAGAAATCATCCGTTTGGTTTCCATTCCAGAAAATTTGTTTAATTTATAGTCTAAACTATCACTGTATTTTTCACTTTCTACAATTTGATTTAATTCTAAATAAGAAGTTGCTATCGTATAATATCCATCTAAAATATAATCTTTTTCAATTTTTTTGTCTTTAATATAATTCAAAAATTCCTTACCCTTTATAATAAGTTTTAAATATGATTTTGTTTCTTCTAAAGCATTTATTTCAGATGATTTTAGTAGTATATTTTCAATAATGCTTTCTTTTTTTATATATTTTTTTGAATTGATAAATGCTTTTGTAGATAAATCCTCTAAACCAAGTAAAGCGAATGTTGTTCCCTGATGAGAATAATTTTGAAATAAAGCTGAACGGATTTCTTCATCATATGGAAGCTTTTTTAAAATAATAGTTGAATTGCTTAAATGAAAAATTGCTTTTTTGTAATTATTGTCAAAATAATAAAAACTGCCTAAATTGGTTTCAATCATTGCTATTGCTAGATTATTTTTACTTAATTTAGCTTTTATTAAAGCTTTTCCAATAATTATAAGTCCATTTTTAAAATCTGAATTTAAACAATAATATGCACCAATAAAACCTTCAGCTCTTGCGATATAATCTAATTTTTTAGATCTAACTGCATAATCGTACAATTCATAAACTGTTTTCTTGTATTCAGGCAGATTTCTTATTAACAACAATTCTTTCGTCAAATTTTTATAATCCAAAAATTTATCTGTTTTATCTTTTTTCAATTCACTCTTCAGACTATCAATCTTTTTATTCTGCCCAAAAGCACAAATACTAACAAAAAGCAGTAAGATTTTTAGATATTTCATTTTGTATTTCAATTTAAAAAATTAATATTTATTTACAACAAACAACTTAGTGTATGCCCGTACAACAGTTGTTTTACTAAATTTCGATTTTGAACAAGAAAAGTAAAAAATTAAATGGGCAATTTAATATTTTTTTTGTTAATAAAAATAATATTTATCGATATAATATAAATTGTACCTCAATATATGAATATATTGAGTTAAATATTAAATTTAACTTATTACAAACCACTTTTTCTAAAATTTTTGCAGTTTTTTTATGGGTTTTTTTAAGGAGAATAATAAAACTAAAAAGTAGGGATACCGTATTTATTTATCAAAAATAATATAAAGGTATAAACTCAATAAAACGATGATGATTTCAAAACCAAATAATGAGGGTACAATCCCAAAAATGTCTGCCAAATAGCCCAAAAATATGGCTGGAATCCCAAAACCAATATAGCCAAACAGCATATAACCCGAAACAGCTCTTGCCCGCTGGACTCCTCCAAGTGTTGCAATTAATGCCAGCCCTCCTAAATAACTAAAACCATAAGCTCCCGAGCCAATAATTGCGGTGCCTAATAAAACCACTGGCAACATTTCTAAATAGCACCCCAAAACTACAAAGGCAAACCCAAGCGGAATGATCCCAAAGCCAATTTTTAAACTCATTTTGGAACTAAAATGCTTGCGAATGAGTTTTTGTAAAAATGCCCCCGTCCAATTGATGAGAACCAAACAAAATCCAGCATAAGCCGCATAACCAAATTGGGCCAATTTTGAAGGAACTATTGCAATTACAACTCCCGTTGTAGCCCAACAAATGGCAATTGATAAATTGATAGGAAAATAGCCTTTTGGAAAATAAGGCAACCTTATTATCGAACCTCCAATGGGTTTCAAATGGGGTAGTTTGAAGGCTAAAATCAAACCTATAACAGTTATTGTTATTGCTATAAAATACGTAATGGGTTGATAATCAAAATAAATCAACAATGCAATACTCGTCATAAAAGCACCACCACTAAAACCAAATGCAGTAGAAAGCGAGGCGGCATTGGCTGCTTTTGAAGTGGCTTGAGGGTCGTCTAAATACAATTCTGTCAAATAAGCAGTACCCGTTCCCATGCTTAATCCAAGGGCAACCCCCTGAAAAAACCGTGCGGCTATTAATGCAAAAACATTCGGATATAGCGTAATAATCACATCAGATATCAAAGCACAAAACAAGCTGATCAATAGTATAGGCTTTCTGCCCAATCGGTCAGAAATACCACCTAAAAAAACATAACAGGGTATCATACCAAAAATGTAAGTTGCTAGTACCAAGGCAGTCTGACCATTGGATAAGCCAGCTAATTTGGCATAAGGCCGAAACAAAGGCATCGAAATATTAACCGCCAAGGTAATTAGAAACAAGGCAAAAGGAACAATTTGTGTGTGTTTTATTTTCATATAGTTAAACGAATTTTGTTAAAATAAAAGCTAGTTTCTAATAAGTACAGCACGTTGCACAAAGCTTGTTTTGGGCGTTCCCCAAGGGTCGGGCTATCCGTTCTAATCTTTTTTGAGGCAGAAAAAGCCTCAAAAAAGGATTTCCACTGCTATCCCTAACGCAAATGACAGTTCATATTAGAATAGAGCCAAATGAATCAAAAAGCCATGCCATATTTTTTTTGATTTGAAAATCCAAATCCTGTACTTTTTTCAATTTCAAATGGTTGTTATTGAAGCAACAAAAATACGGTTTTAAAAAATTACATTAAAATAAAACAGCAAAAATGCAAATGATTTGAATAATTGCTAATAAACCTAATTTATTTTTGCGTTTTTTCAAATTTATGAATAGAAAATTCACTACCATCAAATACACCATAAGTAAAATAGGTAATCCAATCACCCAAATTGATGTAAAATGAATCGGGTTGTAATGGCAACTGCATAGGCAAATGTCGGTGTCCAAAAACAAAGTAGTGGTAGTGTTGAGTTGTCAGTTTTTGTTTAGCATATAAAATAAGCCATTCTTTGTCTTCACCTAAAAAATGAATGTCTTCTACACCCGAAATCATTTTGTTTTTTACCGATAAATGTTGGGCTAATTTTACACCAATATCTGGGTGCAACCATCTAAAAAGCCATTTAGATAATGGGTTTGTAAATATTTTTTTCATTCTTTTGTAGCCTTTGTCTCCTGGCCCCTTGCCATCGCCATGGCCAATCAAAAACGATTTATTGTTAAATGAAAATACCATATTGTCATGAAAAACAGGTATTTGCAATTCTTTTTCAAAATAATCCGACATCCAAAGATCGTGATTGCCAACAAAAAAATAAATCGTAATACCAGCATCTCGCATCGATGCCAATTTGCCTAAAACTCTTACAAAACCTTTTGGTACAACTGTTTGGTATTCAAACCAAAAATCGAATAAATCGCCCACTAAAAATAATACTTCAGCATCTTTTTGGATACAATCCAACCAAGCTACAAATCGTTGTTCACGTTCAAAACTGGCTTCGGGTGTTGGAGCTCCAAAATGCTGATCGGAGGCAAAATATATTTTTTTGTTGGGTTGTAGTTGCATTTTTTGCGTTTGAATTTCAATAAAACATTAATAACGATTCCTTATTTTTTGCAAAAATACAAACAGTTTTATGATTCAACAATCCTTTTTTATACATTTGTGCTTATGATTTTAAATATAACACCAAAAACAGCTTCAATAGGCTACTTATTGTTAGTGTATTTTATAACAGTAAGTTTACAAGCACAAGAGATGATGAAAGCACCTGATTTTTTACAAAAAGGCGATACCGTTGCCATCGTAGCAACGGCCAGAAAAAACATTGATGACAATTTGCAACCCGCTATCGATTTGTTGCATTGCTGGGGGTTGGAAGTTAAAATTGGGTCGTCTATAGGCTTAGATGTCAATCAATTAGCGGGTACAGACGAACAACGGGCCGCAGATTTTCAAACCATGATGGACAATCCAAACATCAAAGCCATTTGGTGTGTTAGGGGAGGGTACGGAACCGTAAGAATGATAGACTTACTGGATTTTACTTTATTTAAAAAAAATCCAAAATGGGTAATTGGTTTTAGCGATGTAACCGTTTTGCACAGTCATTTGACTACTTTGGGTTTTCAATCCATACACGGCATTATGCCTATAAGTGCTTTAAGAGCCTCCGAAGAAGCAAAAGAATCTTTAAGAAAAACTCTGTTTGGCGACACTTTGTCCTACGAAATTCCACCTCACCCTATGAACCGTTTGGGTACAGCATCTGGAATTTTGGTTGGCGGAAATTTATCTATTTTATACAGTCTTTTAGGTTCTAATTCGGCCATTAATTGTACCGATAAAATTTTGTTTATAGAAGATTTAGACGAATATTTATACCATATCGATAGAATGTTAATGAATTTAAAACGAAACGGTTGCTTGGAAAGCCTCAAAGGTATTGTTGTTGGTGGGATGACTAAAATGAAAGACAATGAAATTCCATGGGGAAAAAATGCCCTTGAAATTATAGATAATGTAACCCAAAAATACCATATCCCCATTATGTATAACTTTCCAGCAGGGCATGTTCAAGATAATAGATGTTTGATTATAGGTAAAAACGTACGTATCGATGTCTCTGTTTCAGGCTCTATATTGAGTTTTGAATAATCGTTGTCGATGAAAAGCATTTTTTATCGATAAAATGAAAAAATTTAATTTTTTTTTGTGAATATGTTATAAAAATATACAAAAATGTAATTTATTTTCATTAGTTTTGAAAGTTAAAAATAACATGATTATTTATTTATCAACTTTTAATTTTCATTTTATGAAAAAAATTACCTTATTATTATTGTTTTTAAGTTCGATGCTGGGCTACTCACAAATGGCCCTCGAAGGATTTGAAAACACCACGGGTCCTGATGCTTTACCAGCTACAAATTGGACTTTAGGCACAGGCAGCTGGGCCGTTTTTGATAATGGAGTGGGTACCGCAGAGCGTTGGAACATCAACAGCTCGGTTTCTACTCCACCTTTTGTTTATGCTGGCACCAATTCGGCTTATATGACAAGAGAAAACATTGGAGCTGGAAACACTTCCGAGGACTATTTGGCTACGCCTGCCGTAACGATTCCTGCAAATGGTCAGTTGAAGTTTTTTACTAGATCTTTTACTTCTACTATTTTAGGTACACTGTACCAA
>NZ_MUGT01000167.1 GCF_002217205.1 Flavobacterium branchiophilum NBRC 15030 = ATCC 35035
AATATATTTGGTATAAGAAAAATGGTATTTCACTTTAAATGATTGTCATTGATAATAACTTTGACAATGGTAAGTAACATGGTACTATTTTGCCAAAAAAAAGCTGTTTCTAATTATTGAAACAGCTTTTTTTTTTGAATATTAAGATTTTGGAGCTTCTTTTTTGTCTTCTCTTGGAGGACGTGGTAAAAGTGCTTTTTTAGATACTTTTTCTTTACGTGTTTTAGGGTCAATTCCAAGGTATTTTACTTGAAAGACATCGCCCATTTTTACAACATCCGAAACATTTTCGGTACGTTCCCATGCCAATTCAGATACGTGCAAAAGGACTTCGTTTCCAGGAGCAGCCGTATATTCTACTACTGCACCAAAGTCTAACATTTTAATGACTTTTACTTCATAAGCTTCGCCAAGTTGTGGTTTAAATACAATAGAATCAATTTTTGCTAATACTGCTGCAATGCCATCTGGATCGGTACCCAAAATTTCTACAACTCCTTGCTCATCTACTTCGTTGATTACGATAGTTGTTCCTGTTGCTTTTTGTAATTCCTGAATTACTTTGCCTCCAGGGCCAATTAATGCTCCAATAAAGTTTCCAGGAATAGTTCTTGTGATGATTTTTGGTGCATGTTTTTTAACATCGGGTCTTGGTGTTGCTAGTACTTCTGTAATTTTTCCTAAAATATGCAAACGACCATCTCGAGCTTGTGCTAATGCTTGCTCCATGATATTGTATGCTAAACCTTCAATTTTGATGTCCATTTGACATGCCGTAATACCATCAGCTGTACCAGTTACTTTAAAATCCATATCGCCTAAATGATCCTCATCGCCAAGAATATCAGACAATACTGCAAATCTTTCTCCGTCTGTTATCAATCCCATTGCAATCCCAGAAACGGGTTTAATCATTTGAATTCCAGCATCTAACAAAGATAATGTACCTGCACAAACCGTTGCCATAGACGACGATCCATTGGACTCTAACACTTCAGAAACTACTCTAATAGTATAAGGACAGTCTGCAGGAATCATGTTTTTTAAAGCTCTTTGAGCCAAATTTCCATGTCCCACTTCTCTTCTCGATGTCCCTCTTAATGGTTTTGCTTCTCCTGTTGAAAACGGTGGAAAGTTATAATGTAAGTAAAATTTTTCTTCTCCTTGCTCGCTTGGAGAATCAATTTGATTGGCCTCTCTCGAGGTTCCTAAAGTGGCAGTTGCCAAAGCTTGCGTTTCGCCTCGTGTAAAAATGGCCGAACCGTGTACAGATGGCAAATAATCTACCTCGGCCCATATTGGTCGTATTTCTGTAGTTTTTCTGCCGTCCAATCTCAAACCTAAATCTAAAATGACATTTCTAACGGCTTCTTTATTTACTTTGTAAAAATATTTTGAAACTAAATCGCCATTCTCAGACAATTCTTCTTCTGTAAATAAGGCTTTTACTTCTTCTTTAACTAAAGCAAATTTTTCAGAACGCTCGTGTTTGGCAGTTCCTTCTTTGGCAATGTCAAAACATTTTTGGTATGCTGCGGCTTTTACTTTTTCAAAAATGGCTTCATCAGATTTTTCGTTTTCATACGTTCTGATGTCTTTTTTACCTACTAGCTCTTGTAATTTTTCCTGTGCTTCAATTTGAATTTTGATGGCTTCATGTGCAAATTTGATGGCTTCTACCATTTCAGATTCTGAAATTTCCTTCATTTCTCCTTCAACCATGGCAATAGAATCTTTAGATGCTCCAATCATCATGTCTATATCAGACAAAGCCAATTGGGCACGACTAGGATTGATAAGCAATTTGCCATCGATTCTGGCCACACGTACTTCAGAAATTAAAGTTGAAAATGGAATATCCGATATTGCCAATGCTGCCGAAGCGGCCAATCCAGCAAGTGCATCTGGCATTACATCTTCGTCGTGACTCATCAACTGAACCATTACTTGAGTTTCTGCATGATAATCATCAGGAAATAATGGTCGCAAAACCCTATCTACCAATCTCATGGTCAAAACTTCGCTGTCGCTTGGACGGGCTTCTCTCTTAAAAAAACCACCTGGAAATCGTCCTGCAGCGGCAAATTTTTCTCGATAATCTACCGTCAATGGCAAAAAATCAATTCCTGGGCTGGCCTGACGGGCAGATACTACGGTAGCTAGCAACATCGAGTTGCCCATTTGTACTACTACAGATCCATCGGCTTGTTTGGCTAATTTTCCTGTTTCGATTGAGATGCTTCGTCCATCTCCTAAATCGATAATTGTTTTTGATACTTTTGGAATCATAATTTTTATTTTTGATTAAACAATGGGTTTTAGTTGTGTTGTTGTGTGTAGTTGTTTTCTAAAACCCAATGAAAAACCAAACTTTTTTCTTTTTTTGATAAAAATAATGCCCTTTTTTTTAAAATTTTATTTTTAATCGCTCTTTTTATAAGGAATTTATAAAAGCCCTAAATTAAAAAAAGAGGTGCAAAAGCACCTCTTTAGGATTATTTTCTGATATTTAATACTTTGATTATCTCACGGTATCTGTTAATTTCAGTTTTCTTTAAGTAGTCCAATAACGCTCTTCTTTTTCCTACTAACAATACTAGCGAACGCTCTGTATTATAATCATGACGATTTTTTTTCAAGTGTTCTGTTAAATGTGTAATTCTGTAAGTGAATAACGCAATTTGTCCCTCTGCAGATCCTGTGTTTGCAGCATTTCCTCCGTGTTTAGCGAAGATTTCTTCTTTAATTTCTTTGGTTAAATACATTCCAATATTTATTTAATAATTCTTATGTATGTCATTACAGCTTTTGTAAGACGGTGCAAATTTAATTAATTTTTTGGAACATACAACATTTTAGTTAAATTTATAGTAAGAATATTTTAGAATTTATTTTTACAATAACAATTTACATTCATCTTTAAATTATAGGGGTGGCTTTTTGAGTTAAGCTTGTTGCAAAAGGAATCTAATGTTTTGAAATCGAAAATATTTTTAGATACAGGCAACCCTTTTTATTTTTAAATATTAATTACTCACGTTACGCAAAA
>NZ_MUGT01000168.1 GCF_002217205.1 Flavobacterium branchiophilum NBRC 15030 = ATCC 35035
AAAACAACTATTACACCACAGCCGAAGGACTTGGTAAAGTAAACGTGTATATTGAAGGCGACCTTACCGATGCTGAATGTGCTGCAAAATTAAAAGCCGAAGTAGGCACTATTACTGAAAATATTTATATTGGGAGTCAAGAAAATTATGCTAGATTAACCGAATTAACTAATTTAGAATTAGATATCCCTACAAACGTAAAAAAAATATATTTTACCGGAATATATGAAAAATTAAAAACCATTAAAATTAAAGGGCATGGCAGTATGCCACTTTGTGAAATATATGTATCGGGTGGAAAACTAACAGAATCAATTTTAGTTGAAGGAATTACTGAACTTAAGTATATGTATGCAGGATTAAATGGTGTTACAATTAGCCAATTTTGTAATGTTGAAATTAAGGATTTACAAGAAGTTTCAAAAGGGTTTGCTTTTACTGGTTATCCTGGTCCAAACATTCTAAACAAGCAATTTACTCTTAAATGTAATGATTTAAAATATGTAAATAAAAATTTTATCTATGATATTGAGGCAACTGGTGGGAGTATTGGAGGACATTTTACTTCATTTAGTATGACTGGTTTAAAAGACATGAGTAATGCAAGACTTGGTATTAATCCAATTGGTAACCAAGTAACTTTACCAGCTTTAGAAAAAGTTTATGAATTGAATTGTCTTGCATCTAATAACTATAATAAAAATTTAAACATTATTAATTTACCTGTTTTAACAACAATAGATAATATTATTTGTAGTGGCTTCTTATATACAATTAATTTACCTGTTTTATCAATAGGCAAGGGAATAAGTATAGGAAATTACACAAGCAATCACACCATGAATTTTAATGCGCCTGTTCTTAATTATTGTTTAGGATATACATCAAATAATAATCTCAACTCTAGTGATGTAAATGCAATTTTGAATAAGTTTTTAACTATACAGCCATTGAGCGGAAAATATATTGATTTATATTATGAACCTGCACCAACTGGTCAAGGTATTATCGATAAACAAGCACTTATTAATCAAGGAAATAACGTGTTAACAAACTAATAGTAACCAATTAATTTTATAAACATGAAGAGAATCAATTTTTCAGTAATGCTCATTTTGAGCTTAATCGTAAGCAATTTGGCTTACAGTCAAACTATCAAAGCGGTTTACACCATTGGTAGCAATTATACTCCAGGTGGTTCACCAAATTGCTACTCTAAAACACCATCGCTTATTTTACCTCCACTAGACGCAACTTCAAACAACATTTCACCTCAAACAAACACCACAAATAGCTTTGTTTTTAATGACCCAAGTGATGCTAATAAAATAAACGATGTTATTAAAAATGCTTATGGAAAAGGCTACAAACACTTTTATTTCCAAGAAGGTTTATATGTTATTGACACTCCAATAGATTTAAGCAACTTAAACGGCATTACCATTGAAGGTGGTGGTGCAGGCACTGTGTTTAAACCCGCAAACACTACTTTAACAACTATTTTTGATGTAAAAAATTGCTACAACGGCAAAATAAAAAATTTAGGTATCGATTTAAAAACGACACTTACTTGTGGTGATGGTCAAAATACAAGCGATATCAACACAGGTATCAAAATAGGTGCGCAAGTGGGGCGTTGTTTGTTTGAAAATATATTTTTTAGAAGTAACATTTCAGCAAATGCCACAGTAAAAGGCACATCGCCTATATTGGTACAATTAACTGCAGGTCAAGAGAGTGACTATAACACGTTTAACAATATTCAATTTCAAAGAAGCCGTGGCGGTATAGTTTTAGATATTACAGGTTCTGATAATCCAGATGATTTAGCAAGTAATGGTGTGTTTAATCACAACACTTTTTCAAATATTCATTTAGAGCATTGCTTAGTAGGTGTCGATTTTATAGGGAGTGGTGGCACTATTGAAGGTAATCTATTTTCAAATTTTGATGTACAAGCAAGTAAAGATACTGATGGTGCTCTACGTTTAAGAACTACAGATATAGTTAGAAACATTAGAGGGGTAAACAACACTTTTCAAAACTTTAATATTGCTGATTTTAATGCTTGTGCTTCTGCAAGTAGCCCAGGTTGTTCTGCCGTTGGATATGTGTTTAGTGTTACCAATAAGGCAGAGAGAACAGTTATTGAAAACACAGAAACCGAAGGAAATTTTGTTACAGGGAGTGATGCAAAAAATGGTTGGTATATAGACGGAGGTATTGGCACACAATTTATCAATAACGCTTCAACCAATAGATTGACTGATTATATAAAAAGAAACCTAAGTGATGTTATATTTATAGGTCAAAACTCACCAAATCCTGTTGCAAATACAGGTACTTCTACTAATTTTGACGCTGCTACTCCTAATGCTGCTTACAAAAATTATTTTAGGGTTGAGGACTTTGGTTCAGTTTATTATAAAGGGCGTACCCAAAACTTAAAAAAAACAAATGGAGTCATTTCCCAAGATACTTATTTGGGTTCTGTTTTCATCACAGAAGATTATAGTAGTTATTCTTTCGGTAATTTTAGGGGAGGAACAAATCCTTTTACTGCAACTGGAAGTTTGTTCACAATAAAAGGGAGAGGTCAATTTCAACCACACGCTTCGGGTATTTATAACTTTCTAAACAATAACAACCCATATATAACCGCAAATTTAAATCCTACACTAGTTTATAACGGTACTACATATAACATTCCGTTAAGTGTTCTAACAAATGCAGATAATAATGGAGCATTACAATGGACAAAAGTAAGTGATATATCTTGGAACCACATCGCCACAAAAAACATCAAATTAGATGGTTTTGCCATTACAAACAACAGCAATGCAACACCAGCTACAAACACCGATGCCGGTTTACGTTTAGACAACGCAGGCAACGTGCGTATAGGCACAGCAGCACCATTTACTA
>NZ_MUGT01000169.1 GCF_002217205.1 Flavobacterium branchiophilum NBRC 15030 = ATCC 35035
CATCAAATATCGGGCAATACGAGCTGGAAGTGCAGTTCCTTGCAAAATTTAGTGATTCCGCCTTTTTTGGCGGATGAACTAAATTTTAATAAAAACGAAATGGTCAGCGCTGAGACATTTCTTCAAACATCGGTGTAAAACTCGCCGGTCGTTTGTTCCTTGCATGGCAAAGATATAAACAGTTTTTGTATATTTGCAACAACATAAATTAAAAAGTCCGATTTATAGGGGGCTAGACCACATCAAATAAAAAGTCTACATATTTTGCATCTTCTTTTTTAATTGAAACTTCTATGCTACTTCTACCTATTTCTTTTTTATTAGCATCAAATGCTTTGAGTATTAATTTTCCTTTAAAATCATTTTTAGCTATTAGATAAACATTAACTTTTTTTATTTTTTCAGCATCCGAACCATAAACTTTCTCAGCTTTACATTCTTCAAAATTTTGTTGAAAGGTTGGTTCAGAAATTACTTTTGAAAAATTGATGCTTTCTTTTACTCCAGAATCAACTCCTTTTATCAATTCGCCAATTCCTTTGGAAGCGCTTTCTACCGCTTCTTTACCTTCTTTTTGTAAAGCTTTTCCAGCCCCATCAACTAATTTTGCATTTACAGAAACTAGTTCGTTACCTTCTTCTTCCGCTTTTTTTAATTTTTCTTCTTTACTCATACAAGCGGTTAGTAGTAAAAAACTTATTAAAACACTTATCTTTTTCATTTTATTTGTTTTTAGATTAATATTTATTGTTTTCATTATTTTTTCAATTTTATCATTCACCAGAAATTTCAAACTCATCGCCGATATCTTTGTCAAAGTCCCAATGGATATTATAAGTAACTCTTCTACGGTCCTCTTCATCATTATTAAACCAATTTGTACATTCGTAAAAACTTTTGAAAGGATGCCCGTTTTCAAACAAAGGCGAATTATTTCCTGTTCTTTTTAATTTGCTATTGATTTCTGAAATACTCATACCGCCTTTGCCTAAATTAATTTTTACACCATTTACTATGATTTTTTTGTCATAAAACTTTTTTGGTCTTACTTTATTAAGGGCTTGAATAGGATCATTCGGATTTAATTCTATTTTGTTAAAATCAAAAACAATTTTTATAGCAGAAATAGTATCTGTAGTTCCAAAACCCGTTATTTCATCTCCTTTTCTTACCATCATAATACTTATATCATCGTAAGTATAAACTGCTAAATCGCCATTAGCTCTATAATTTTTTCCAAATGTTTTTTCATAATTTTTAAACACATCATTTATAATAAACTCTTTGCCTTTGTAATACATTTTGTATCCATCAAATACAAAAGGGGTTTCCTCCCAGTTTATCTCTTGATTTTCTTTAGATTGAGAAAAAAAATTACAGGAGTTGAATATTAGTAATAGAATAAGGTAAAATAAGCTTTTTATTTTTTGCTTTTTCATAGTGCTACATTTTACCAGTCTCTAGAAATTTCTAACTCATCACCAATCTCTTTGTCAAAGTCCCAATGAATAATATATGAAACTCTTCTTTGGTCTTCTGGGTCATCATTAAGCCAATTGTTGCAATAGTAAAAACTTTTGAAAGGATGTCCATTTTCAAACAATGGCGAATTATTTCCTGTTCTTTTTAATTTGCTATTGATTTCCGAAATACTCATACCGCCTTTGCCTAAATTAATTTTTACACCATTTACTATGATTTTTTTGTCATAAAACTTTTTTGGTCTTGCTTTATTAAGCGCTTGAATAGGATCCTCTACTTGTAACTCTATTTTATCAAAATCAAAAACAATTTTTATAGCAGAGATAGTGTCTGTTAATCCAAAACCTTCATGTTTAAATTTTCGTACCATCATAATACCTATATGATCATAAGTAATAACTCTACCTGATGAACTACTATAATTGCCGTTTTCAATTCTATAATTCTTTCCGAATGTTTTTTCATAATTTTCAAACACATCGTTTATTATAAACTCTTTTCCTTTGTAATACATTTTGTATCCATCAAATACAAAAGGGGTTTCCTCCCAGTTTATCTCTTGATTTTCTTTAGATTGAGAAAAAAAATTACACGAATTGAATAATATTAATATAATTAAGTATCCTATATTTTTTATTTTTTGGTTTTCCATAATTTTTCAATTTACCAGTCTCTAGAAATTGTTAACTCATCACCAATATCTTTGTCAAAGTCCCAATGAATAATATATGTAACTCTTCTTCGGTCTTCTAGGTCGTCATTAATCCAATATGTACATTCATAATCAGTCTTGAAAGGATGCCCGTTTTCAAACAATGGCGAATTATTTCCTGTTCTTTTTAATTTGCTATTGATTTCCGAAATACTCATACCACCTTTGCCTAAATTAATTTTTACACCATTTACTATGATTTTTTTATCATAAAATTTTTTTGGTCTTGCTTTAGATGTCCATGACGGAAAGTATTTAGGAGGCTCATAGTCAAAAACAATCTTTATTGCAGAAATAGTATCTGTTAATCCAAAGCCTTCATGTTTGGATTTTCGTACCAGCATAATACTTATATCATCATAAGTAATTACACTACCCGAAGAACTACTATAAGGACCATCTTCAATTCTATAATTCTTTCCGAATGTTTTTTCATAATTTTTAAACACATCGTTTATTATAAACTCTTTGCCTTTGTAATACATTTTGTATCCATCAAATACAAAAGGTGTTTCTTCCCAGTTTATCTCTTCATCTTCTACTTTGGTTTGAGAAAAAAAGTTACAGGAGTTGAATATTAGTAATAGAATAAGGTAAAATAAGTTCTTTATTTTTTGTTTTTTGTTTCCCATAATTTCTTTTCTTCATTTAATTTTTCATCCAATTTATTTTCATCCAATTTATCTGATTTTCCAGATTGTTTGTATGCTTCTATAAACTTATTGCTTTGCCATACTTCAAAAAGGCGCTTTTGCACTTCGTTCCATTTTTTAGCTTGTTCACGAAATAATATATCAAACTCTGTCTTATAACCGTCATCGCTAGAGTTCCAAAAATTAAGTGTGTACAACTCGTCAAACAATTCTTGTACCTCTCGGTGTCCTTGATAAATACCATATATAACAACGCTAGCTTCGTGGGCTATAAGTACCCTGCCTTTATTGAATAAGTTTTGTTTGCACCAATCATAAACTATTTGGTCTGCCCAACTGGTCTGCCCTGGATGTCTAAAAAATTCATCTGCCAATTCAAAAACTTTATTTAAAGAATTAGGATTTTTTTTCTCCCAATAATCATTTACGTAAAAACCTATTTTTCTTATTGCATTTTCAGCCAACAACACTGCCAAATGATGCAAGGGTTGTATGCCTTTGTCTTTTGCTAATTGAGTATGGGTTGGTCCATATTTATCTACTTTCCAAGTGCCATTTTCTAGGTCTTTTAATTGTTGTAATTCTAATGTTTGGTAATCGTCTATTAAGTTGATGGCGGCTAAACTCAAAAAATGATATAATACACTTTGGATTACTTTTACATATTGGGTAATATAATCGAAAATACCAAAACCTTTTAAAACATCTGCAAAAGAAAAACCAGCCAAATACCAATGTTCAGACACATAAGCATCACGTAGTAGTAAATATTGCTTAAAGGTTTCAGAATATTTATTATCATCTGTTCCTTTATAAGCAGCATTTTTTTCTTTGGTATCTTGTGCTTGAGAACCCGAAATGTCTTTTAATAATTCGTATATTAAACTATCCGTAAAAGTCCTTTCGCCTTCTCGCATTGATTCTTGCTCTTCTACCGTAATCGAAAATATTTTATTGTTTATTTTTGGAGCTATACTTGCCAAAGTATCCAATGGGCCAAAACTTCCCGTAACCAAAGGCGCACACTCTGCATGAGAATAGTATAGTCCTTTGTTCTCTGTTGTGCTTCCAATAGCATTATAATAATCTTGTGCTTTTCTTGTAGGATTATACTTTAAAAATTTTTTAACAGCATTAGACTGTAATTCTGGATTATCAATAACATTGTAGTTTATTTTGCTTCTATCTTTAATTACAGAATTATGTACATGCTTGTTGGAACTAAAATCTGCTTTGTGGTCTTTTAAAGTTCCTTTCTTACAGCTTGTTGGAAGATTTACCCAAGGAAAAACTTCGGGATCATATACCTTCATAACAGCAATTTCACTAAAATTGCTGTGTGCATATAAATCTTCGAGAATATGCAATGCTGCACCTAAGTCTGTGAATCCTTTAATATTAGGGCCTTTACTTAAGGCGCTTGTAATGTATTTTTTAAAACAATCGTAAGCACTAGGAAAAGGTTCGCTACCATTTCCACGAATATAGTTTTTGGTACCAAAAGTAGAATTTTGATATTGTAACTCATTAGGATCTTTAACAAAAGCGGGATCAAGCTGATTGTTTAAGTTGGGTTTAGCGCCACTTTTCGGGACAAGAGCCGCAGGGTTATCAATATGCTCTTCAGGGCGATAAACCCCCAAAACATCGGGAGTAATCTTTAAAAAATTCTTTCTGAAATTCTTTAACGCAATGTCATAGTTGGGTATTTCATCGGGCGTTTTGCCTTTGTTTTTAATTTGCCCAAATTCTTTTACTGCCAATAATTCCACAAGGCTAGTAATACCTTCTCTGCTTAACTTAACTGGGTTTATTGATGTAAGTTCCCAATCTAATCTAGCTTCAGTTATATTAATATTTATCGGTAAATTTAATGTTCGTTTATCATTAATAGTAACATTGTTTTCAGAAATGAGTTTTAATATTTCCTCTTTGGTTAATTTTTCTTGTGCTTTGTTTACTTTTGTTTTATGTTCCTCACTTATTGCATCTAATGCATTAGCCATTGGACGAACCACCATTGGATCAACAAATTGAGAAAAATCTCGCATCCAATTACCTAAATATATTTTCTGTTTGACTTGATCATCAAATATACCCTCTAATCCAACTTTTTCAATGGCTTGATGCCCTAAACCATGTAAATCATCACCCATACCTGCGCCAAAAAATTCAAAACCAGCAAAATAGTTATCGTCTTTTTCGGTTCTATTATCTACATATTCATTTAGTTTTTCGTTAAGGTCAGCAAAATCCCAAATTAATTTTGTTTCTTTCTTTTTTATGGTGGCAGTTGCATAATGCTGCTCTTTTACTTTAAAAGGATCTATCAGATAACGTTTATACTTCCGGTTCATTTTCGCAGTATATTTGGCACCTTCATCTTTGCTAGCATCACCTTTTACTTTAGAATATTCATATCGCAATAGATAATCTAAATGATGACCAAACTCTTCTACCAATGCAATCATTAATAGCTTTTGATGAAGATTTTTATCTATTGCTTTAGTAATAAAATCTTCGGATATTATGATGTGGTTTTTATATTTTTTGTTTTCATCATCAATTGGCTTTCCGTTTTTATATATTCCAGAGTAATACGTAGCGCCAAAGCCTGGGACAAATTTTGCAACTGTAATTTTTGGGTTTATACTATCTTTTTTATCGCTTGCATCTTTATAAAGTTGCTCATAAGCATTTAAAGGTATGTCAGATCCAAAAATATCAGCCATCCAAAAGCAAAACATAGCTTTACTGTCTTTTTTTGCAAATTCAAAAAGCTGTTCTAAAGCAAACTTAGATTCTAATTTATAATCTTCACTCTCTTCAATGGTAAACTCGAGGTTTTCAGGATTTCCATGAGTAATTCCATTTTCTTTTCCTGTAAAACTTATTGTTTTTTGTGAATTATATATAATGTCTTCTTTGGCGTAGGTTTTAAAATCTCCTCCAATAGTTACTGTTATTTTTCCTCCCGAAGTTCTAACTTTTGTCATAGTCTAAAATTGTTTAGATTTCTCGGCACTATTTATTTTTACTTCTTTTTGAGAGTGCTTATCAATTGTTCCTTCAGAATTGTATGTTACTCCTTTCTTGCTATTAACAAGCATTTCCTGTTTAGTATGTGTTTCTACATCCCCCTCAATCATCTCTGTCAATTTCCCCATGACATTCATCATACTATCGCCACCAACAAACATAGTATTTAAAGCTCCCACTGTTGTAGCTTTGTTTACGCCTGCGCTTTCAGAAATATTTAGGGCTGCTGTTGTAGTGATGTTTTGCCCTGCCGTCATTGTAATATTTGCCCCTGCGGTTATGGTTATATCATTCGGTGCCGTAACACTAATATTCCCAGCACCATCCATAAACCAAGTATTGCCAGAAGGGTCTTTTACCAAAATACTAGTTTCTAATTCATTAAAAGTAATCGTACTACCACCACGGGTGAAAATACTTTTCAAATGGTTTTTCTCCTGTCCGCCTGCGCCTGTTTGACCATTAAACAAGCTTCCCATTACAAAAGGTCTATTGGGGTCGTTGTAGCGGAAGCCTAGCATGACGTGGTCGCCTACTTCTGGAATAAAAACCATGCCTCGGTTTTTGGAGACTTCGCTGCTGGTGCCTGCATCTGGTGTCATTACACGAAGCCATGGGGTGCGTAGGTTTTTGGTTTGTTGCCAAAGCATTTTCACTCTTATTCTGCCTTGGTTTTTGGGGGTCGAATTGTCTATCACGATGGCTTGCTGGGTTTAGAAAAGTATATTTATTTAATCGTCCAAATCTGAAAACATTTTTTTTACTTTAAAATAGAAAAGTGTTTGGACTATAAAAAATGGAAGGTAAAAAGTTAAAGTAGAGTCTTTTGAATAACCTCCTAGTGATAAAAGAAAAGTTACAGTAATTAATTGAGGTATAAAGAATACTAATGAACCTAAATAGTAATAATTTTTTTTATTTATAAAAAGAATAAAAAGATTAATTATTGAAAAGATTAATTGCATTTTGATAGAGGCTGCAAAAAAGAGTGCATTAGCTAATGAATAATTTTTGTGTGCAAATGAATAAAAGATACTTCCTAAAATAATACTCAAAAAATAACAAATGATAATGTATTTTATAATTTTTAATTTCATAATTATTCAAATTTAATTTTAAATGCCAAAGTGTTAAAAAAACCTGTTGAAAAATTAACTTTAGGGCTTCCTTTTACTTTATCTACAAGAACCACATTTTTACTATCTAGAGTAATATATTTTTTCGTATTATCGACTACTTCTGTTGCTGTTTTATAATAATCCGAATTTTTAACTGCATCAATTGAGGCAAAAAATCTATCGGGATTAGAATAGAAGACAGGAATAATTACTTCTTTTTTATTTCGCTTTTTTGCAATTTCATAATCTATTATACCTTTCATTGTACATTTGTTTTCTGTTGCAAATTTGACCATTTTTTTGAAAGTATCAATGTCAAAATTATTCAAGTTTTTTTTATACTTCGTTGCCAAAATCCAAGATAAATTTTTCACATAAGTCAAATACCAATCTGGTCGCATATAAATTAAATCAGGATAACCCTTGTCTGAACTAAAATGATCAGCAGTCCCACCTACAACTGGAATTTTTTCTCCACCATACATAATATACTTATCTGAGGGCTTTAGTAGATAAATATCTCTGAGAGACTCATTTAAATCTTTTCCGTGCAATGCTTTCTTTTGTGTGGTTTTGTTTGTTAAAAAATCAGGATATTTTTTCATGTAATAGTTAAAAAAAGTTAACCAAGGTGTTATTTTTTCTCCTAGATTTTCTCCTTTAATACCTTTCCAACTTTTTATTGCTTTCTTCTCATTTTCCGGATGCTCACTTAAATTATAAGTATCTAAATCCTCGGGGACTATATTATCTATTTTAGAATGAGCATAAGAATCTCCTAATCGATGTAATAATTCGCCTATTTTTGTAATGTTACTATTTGAAGTGTATAATATTTTTATAGCAGTAAAAAATTCTTCAACACCATGAAAACCACCAGTTAATGCGTGTATTGATTCTTGATATTCAGCATCACTCCAAGTATCATCTAATTCAAAATCGGTTTCACTATGAACGTCAGTATCTGGATTTTCTGCTGCGATAGCTAATTCTAATGCGTTTTCTTCACTTACTCCCAACATTAAGCAAATTAAATATACAGTACTGTAGTGCCCATCTGTTTCATACATTACGATTTCAACATCTGTTTTTTCTCTTTCCTCTTCAGGTGGGTCTTGATACTTTCCATAAGTTATTTCTTTTTTTGCAGTAAAATTATTCTGTTCATTAGATGATATACGAATGACTTTTGCATACTCTTCATTTTTTCCACCTGTCCACTCTATGTAATCACCTCCAATATAAGATTCTTTACTCATAATTTAAAACTGTTTAGATTTTTCAGTAGAATTATGTTGAATTTCTTCTTGAGAATGAAAATTATTATTTTTTTCACTATGAATTGTAGATGCTCCATTTACAATCCTTTGTCTATCCTTCTCCACTTTACTTTCTTTATTTCCAGTGATAAACTCCACCATTTTCCCCATTACAATGGTTATATAATCAGTTCCAACTGTGAGTGTTTTAAGTACTCCAACGCTTTCTGTTTTGTTCATGCCTGCACTTTCAGAAATATTAATTCCTGCTGTTGTAGTGATGTTTTGCCCCGCCGTCATGGTGATGTTAGCTCCTGCGTTTAGCGTAATGTCATTCGGTGCTGTAACCGTAATATTCCCCTTCCCATCCATAAACCAAGTGTTCCCGCTTGGGTCTTTAACTAAAATACTATTGTCGAGTTCGTTAAAAGTAATCGTACTACCGCCACGAGTAAAAATGCTTTTCAGATGATTTTTATCTTGCCCGCCTTTTCCACTCGTCCCATTAAACAAACTCCCCATTACAAAAGGTCTGTTTGGGTCGTTGTATCTAAATCCTAGCATGACGTGGTCGCCAATTTCTGGGATGAAAACCATGCCTCGTTTGGTGTAAACTTCGCTACATTTAATCCGTATAAGAATCTCTAAAGCGTAAATGGCTTGGATAAATCCGAACACTATCTACCTCTATTGGATTATTGTTTAATAATACTTCTATCTTACTGCTTTCTTTGTTGATATGAAATTGAAACGTATTGTTTTCTCCTGCATTTTTTAGTAACGCGTTTGTTTTTTCCCAATTGAAAAACACACGACTCAAAAATCTTTCTTTTGCACTGGTTTCCCAACAAATCATTACAAATGATGGGATAGCACGAGATTGCATCTTTGGATTTAAAATATAGGGTGAAAAATTACTTATAATCTCGCCATTGTAGCTGTCTATTTCAAATTCAAAAAACCTAAAAGCTGCATTTTCAGAGGTTACTTTGTAATTCCAATTGAATCTTTTTCGGTAATTGTCCCACAACTCGGGTGAAGCATTGGGGATTTTTAACTCCTCTATTGCTTCCTCGTATCGTCTTTGGCTAATTCTGTAGGTTGCTATATACTTATTCTTACAAATAGCCAGTCGCTTTTCATCGGTTACTTCGATGGCTTGGTAGCGATCTAACTCTATTCTATTAGGTCCATAACCACACCAAACTACTACCATGCCCTGTGGGGCAAAACCAAAAATGATTCGGTCAAAAGGGCCATATACGTATCTATATTTTTCAAAATCTGAATCATATTCTGCTTTAGGAAGATATTCTTTTACAGGTTCATCTAGTCTTTCATCCATCCAAGGATAACAACGATTGGTCATTTCTTGTATTTTTTTAAGATCAAAATCTTGATTGATATAGTAATACTTGTTTTCATATCTGGAATAATAAGTAATCTCAAATCCTATGGGTGTTCCTTTTTGTGCTGTCCAACTTGAACCTGATGTTGCCCAACTACCACTGCTACTACCATAAGGCAAACCTGCTGGGGTGCCTTCGAGGGTTTTGATGTAATCAAAAACTGGAGTAATTAAATATTTAGGATTAGGATGTGTTATTTCAACTTGAAATTCGGGTGTTTGTTCCATCATTTGGCATTGGGTATTTAATTGGGATAATAAAATTAATGCTAGTATTTTGATTTTTTTAACCATCTTGTATGTTTCTTTTACGTTCGTTTTGTGGTAAAGCTCCTGTTTTTATTGGTTCTAAACCAATACGATTATCCTTGGCAGACCAGTGAAGGTATTGATTGCGCAGTGTTTTTAAATCTTCTAACTCAACATAGCGGCTGTAATGTTCTTTTTTAATTTCTTGAATATACTGCTTTGATAAAGCATCAAAATTTGCCTGAGAAATGTTGTTATTATATTCTTTAACAAACAGATTTCGAATGTCAATACAAGCATTTATATAACCTAACAATTGGTTGTAAATAGTATTAATAAAATTGTCATCAATTTTATTATCATTTAAACTAGAATTTAAATAAACCACATCGCCATGTGCTTTAGAACTTTCAAGCATCAATTTTAACGAAATTTTGTCGTAGGTGTTAAATAGTTTTCTCCTGCCAATTAAGCCATAGTTGTGTTGGTAGGCATTGGAATACCAAGAGCTAAACTTGTCTAAATCTTTTTCGTAAAAAAATTCTTTTGTTAATTGTTTTTCTAAATACCAGCCTTCTTCAACCACTATTTTTTTAAAGGCATCATAATCTTTTTCATATCTTTTTTTAATGTAATCCTTCACTTCCTCATCAATACCACATTCGTGATTGTCTATTACAGAAGTTTCTAACACATTATTAAGATAGGAACCGCCAATATCTGAGTGTACTCCAGGTAAAGTAAGTTCTAAACCATTCAATCCAGCCGAATTGATGTTAGTTAAATCAAAATTGTCTCTATATTCATCGTCTGAAGCTAAATGAAAAATATATTTGGCTTTAGAAATAGCATCTAAATTTAATTGTTTGGTATCATTATCTATCAATAACCCACCTCTATGGTCTAACCCATAAGAAGCTACAGTATCATAAATACCTACAAAATTAAATCGAATTTCTTTAATCTTCATTCCTTTGCTTAATAGGCAGGCTCCAAAATATCCATACTTATCTATAAAAACGCTATCTATTAGTTCTAGATCAAACCAATAAGGATTTTTAGAAAAGTATAAAAAGTTATATTCGGGAACAATTCCATATTTTCTTTTACCACCTTTAACCTCACCTTTGTTTTCATACTTAACATTCTTACTTGCTACATGAATAAAATGTCTAGCAGCAGTTGCTCCTCGGCTAAATCCAAAAACATTTACATACAATATATCGATGTCTTTGCCATTGTATCCCTTTTTACTCATTTCCACAGCCGCATCCAAACAACCTTTGGTTACCTTGGCTTTAACTCCTGTATCGCCTTCGCCTCTCATAACGCCATTTGCAACACTATCGCTTTTTAAATCTTCGGTACCAATCCCTTCTATATAAACCCTAATTTGATTTTCGGCACTCTGGTCAACCGCATCAAACCCACGAGCTACATTGGTGTAATCGTTTTCAAAACTGTCGTCGTTTTTATTGCCTTCTTTTATATAAGTTTCATGGTTTTTAGAACTTTCATTTCTAGCTTCGGTATTGGTTTTGTTATTCGTAGTACCATCAAAAAACAAGTTTAACCTAACATTTATACTGTTTGATAGGCTGTTTTCCTTGCTCGGTGGTTCGTAATTGCCCTCAATAATTCCGTTTTCATCTCCTTGCCATCTGTTTTTACCAGCGGCGTGAAATTCGTAGTTTCCATCGTTAGCTGATAAATTCATCGAAGTCGATGTGTTTATTAAGTCTCCTTCAACTATTCTAGTAATACCCATAATTAATGTGCATTAGAGGTTTCGCCACTATTTTTTAAAACTGTTTTTGTTGAGTTTACAACAATATCTTTTTCTGTTGCACTAAATTGTGCAGACTTTGCAATTTCTTTTCGTTCACTTGTTTCAGACTCTCGGTTTCCTTTGATTATCTCCAACAAACTACCCATTACATTTACAAGATAATTAGCTCCAACTATTACATTTTTCATTAATCCAGCTAGAATGTTTACATTGGCACCTGCTGACAATGAAAAATCCACTCCAGCAGTATTAGTAATATTCATACCTGCCGTCATACTAATATTTTCCCCAGCATTCATAGTGATGTTCTTTGGCGCAGTAACACTAATATTCCCAGCTCCATCCATAAACCAAGTGTTCCCGCTTGGGTCTTTAACTAAAATGCTATTCTCCAATTCATTAAAAGTAATCGTACTTCCTCCTCGTGTGAAAATACTTTTCAGATGGTTTTTTGAACTTCCGCCTGCGCCCGTTGTCCCATTAAACAAACTCCCCATTACAAAAGGTCTGTTTGGGTCATTGTAGCGGAAGCCCAGCATTACATGGTCGCCAATTTCAGGAATAAAAACCATACCTCGGTTTTTAGAGACTTCGCCACTGGTTCCGGCATCTGGTGTCATGACCCGAAGCCAAGGCGTGCGGAGGTTTTTGGTTTGTTGCCATAACATTTTCACACGGATTCTGCCTTGGTTTTTTGGGTCGGCATTGTCTATTACGATGGCTTGTTGCACTTCGGCTTTTGGAAACGCAATTTGTGGCTCGGGTAGTTTTTTGATAAAAGCAGGTAAGGCTTTAAAACTGTTTTCATATTCGCCAATATCTGTGGCTTTGTGGGTGATTTCGGTAATAATGTAAGTACCTATACCTTCGGTTTTGTAATGTACTTGGCTTTGGTTGAGTCCTTTGGCTAATGCCTCGGCTGGCGATAGAGCTTGAGTAGATTCTATTTCTACAATTGTACCTATTCGTAAATGGTTGTTACTACTGGTTGCCGTAATGTAATTGGCATCTGCCATAGCGGCTTCTTGGCGTTTTTTGAGTAGGGTTTCAAGAAAAGCTTCATCTCCTGTAGGAATGCGCCCATATTCAAAAGATGGAGTAGAGTAGAGTCTTTCGCTGGCATCAAAGGCTTGGTTGCCTAGCATGGGCAGTCCTTCAACTTTGTTTTGGGTTTGTACTTTGTAAAGTTTGTTGTAGGTTTCATTATAAGTAAATCCACTAAACTGGCTGGCAGTGGCTTGCACCGAAATGTTGAGGTTGTATAAATCTTTATTGTAGGTTAGTTTAATGCGTTTGCCCTCTTTTTTGGGTTTGCCAAAAAACAGTTTTTCGCCATCATAAAACAGCCATTCGTTGTAGGTTTTGGCCAATCGTTGGATGTACTGAAAATCGGTTTCGGCATATTGGGTTTGGTAGTCGATTTTATGTGTAAATTCGGGTTGAATGTCGTTTTGGAGTTGTTCGTCGGCACCTTGTTTGATGACTTCTCTAATCATATCCTGCAAAGTGGTATCTTCCCAAGAGTGTAGTTTTTGTCCCGATTCGAGCAAGATGGTTTTGGAATAGCCTGTTAGTACTATTTGGCTTCCCACATGACCTAACTCTTGTGTGTATTGAATATTGGTGATGATTCCCAGGAAATCGTTGTGTTTTTCTAACTGAATATGCACTACTTTTCCGAGCCAATTTTGGGCATTTTGCATGGTAAAAGCTCGTGGCGATTCAACAACCGAATGGGGAACCGCAATTTTGAAACGATGGTGGTGGTTGATGGTTTGATGCAATTCGATAGAAGTAAAATGGCTTATCTCTTTTCTATCAATTCCGAAGATTATTTTTTCCTGTATCATGGTTGTTAAAAATAAACGTTTAAAAAAATGTTTCTGTAAAAAAATTAAACCATTAAGAAATTAAGTTTCATTAAGCGTAACAAATTTTAATTAATAAATGAATTTTGAAATTTTAAAAATCTGGTTATACCAAATATATT
>NZ_MUGT01000017.1 GCF_002217205.1 Flavobacterium branchiophilum NBRC 15030 = ATCC 35035
CAGAAAACATAGGCAAAACAAACGTGTATATTGAAGGTAACCTTACCGATGCCGAATGTGCCGCAAAACTAAAAGCCGAAGTAGGCTCAATTACTGAAAATATTTATATTGGGAGTTTACAAGAAGGTACAACATCACCAAATATTAATAGTATTGAATTAGATATTCCAACAAATATAAAACTAATTCAATTTAATGGTAAATATGACAATTTAAAAACCATAAAAATTAAAGGCCATGGAGTAATGCCTTATTGTAGTATTTCTCTTTTTGGTGGTAAAAATACTGAATCTATTTTGGTTGAAGGAATTACAGAGCTTAATTCAATTACATGTGGTTTTACAGCTGTAGAAAAAATAAATTCTATAATTGAAATTAAAGATTTAGTAGCTGTAAGACAATCTCTTTCTTGTAGTGGTAATTGGGGTTTTGATGCTTTAAATTATAACCATACATTTATATGTAACAGTTTAAAAGATGTAAATAAAAACAATTATTTTGACCTTTCTCATACTGGAATTGGTTTTGGTGGTCACATTGCATCCATTAGTATAAACTCATTAGAATTTTTAAACAATGCAGGTCTTCGTATAGAGTCTTATAGTGCTCAAATTACTATTCCAAATCTTAAACAAGCGATTGGTATTACGTGTGCCACCAATACTAGTTATGCTCCTGTAAATCCAATTGTTTTTAATTTCCCTTTACTTTCCTCAGTCGATACTTTTAATTGTATTGGTTATATTGGCACAATAAATTTACCTATTTTAACAAATTGTAATACTATATACATTAATAAGCACTATTTAATGCCAAATAGCATCAATTTTAATGCACCTTTATTAAATAGTTGTAAAAGTTACACCTCTAAAAATGGATTAACCTCAAATGGTGTAAATTCAATTCTAAATAAGTTTTTAAATATACAGCCAATTAATGGTAAGTTAATTGATTTAACACAAGAAGTAGCACCTACTGGTCAAGGCATAATAGATAAACAATCACTTATTAATCAAGGAAACCAAGTCTGGACTAATTAATTTTTAAACCCTTTAATTTTAATAAATATGAGAAAAATCAATTCAATTTTATTACTTCTATTTTGTATAGTAATAAACAATTTGGCAAACAGTCAGTCCATAAAAACTGTTTATACAATAGGTAGTACAATTTCAACAGGTACTTCCCAACAACAAAACAGCACTTGCTATCCTTACACGCCTATTCCCATTAGACCTCCTGCTGGTAGCACAGCAAACAACACTGATGTTATAGAAGGAAATCTTAATAATAGTTTTTTGGCAACCACAAACACCGAAAATTATTCTACAATTATTGCCAATGCCTACGCCCGTGGTTTCAGAAAATTCTATTTTCAAGAAGGCTTATATGTTGTGAGTCAGCCAATAGATTTAAGCGGCTTAAACGGCATCACAATAGAAGGCTCTGGTGCTCGTACAGTTTTCAAACCAGCAAGCACCACTTTAGAAGCCATTTTTAAAATATCAAACAACTACAATAGTAAAATTATGAATCTTAATATGGATTTAAAAGTTACTTTAGATTGTAATGCACCCGCAGATACTGCAGATGCAAATACAGGTATCAAAATAGGTACACAAGTGGGACGTTGTTTGTTTGAGGGCTTGTTTTTCAGGTCAT
>NZ_MUGT01000170.1:0-1784 GCF_002217205.1 Flavobacterium branchiophilum NBRC 15030 = ATCC 35035
TTCTAACCTCTAACTTCTTTCTTCTAACCTCTAATTTCTTTTTTCTAACTTCTAACTTCTTTCTTCTAACCTCTAACTTCTTTCTTCTAACCTCTAACTTCTTTCTTCTAACCTTCTAACTTCTTTTTTCTAACCTCTAACTTCTTTCTTCTAACCTTCTAACTTCTTTCTTCTAACCTCTAACTTCTTTCTTCTAATTTCTAACTTCTTTTTTCTAACCTCTAACTTCTTTTTTCTAACCTCTAACCTCTTTCTTCTAACTTCTAATTTCTAACTTCATACTTAAACCTTAATACTTACAAAACTTCTTTTAAAGTAGATTTTCTTTCGATGATGTGGGTGGGTAAGATTACTGTTTTGGGTGTATAGATTATTCCGTTTTTGTGGGCTTGCATGGCTTCTAGCAATATATTGAAACTGGCAATACCCATTTCTGAACTGGGTTGATCTACGGTGCTCAGCTTTGGAGCAATTACTTTTGACATGAACCAATTGCTAAATCCTATAATGGCAATTTGGTCGGGGATGTTGATGTTGTTTTCGTTAAAAACAGATATGGCACCAATGGCTACCAAATCGGTAACAGCAAAAAGCCCATCGATTGGCTGTTTTTGTTTGATGATTTCTTGTGCAAAGGCTACTCCTTCTTCAAAAGACACGTCGCTACAGGTATAAACCAAACTAGGGTCGAAAGGAATTCCATTTTTTTCGAGTGCTTTTTTGTAGCCAATAAATCTGTCGATAGCGTTTTGTGGATTTAAAGGCCCTCTAATATGGGCTATTTTTTTACATCCTTTGTCTATCAAATGTTGTACGGCTTCCATGGCAGCCTTTTGGTCGTCGATAATTACTTTGGAGCTTGGAATCAGCTTGGATATTTTGTCAAATTGCACAAAAGGGATTTTTCTGTTCAGGATGTCTTTGATGTGTTCGTCGTTGTTGGTATCGTTGGACAACGACATTATGATACCATCAACTCTTTTATTTATAAGTAGTGCTACTTGTTTTTTTTCTAACTCTAAAGATTCATTGGATTGTAAAATAATGACTAAATACCCGTGTTTTTCGGCCTCGCCAATGATGCCATTGATGACATTAGAAAAAAAGTGATGTACCACTTCAGGGATAATTAAACCTATTGTTTTAGATTCTTTTGTACGTAAATTTACTGCAAAACTATTTGGAGAATAATGCAATTCTTTTGCAAGGTCCAAAACCGCTTTTTTGGTTTTTGGGCTTACATCGGTATAATTTTTTAAGGCTTTGGAAACGGTTGTAATGGAAATTCCAAGACGTGTGGCTATTTCTTTGAGGGTCGTTTCTTTCATAGAGGTACATTTATTGATGATCAATCAGGTATAAAATTCACACAACAAATATGATATAAAAATTGGTATAAAAAAATTATTGTTTTCATTTTTTATGAAAACAGATGATGTATAACAAAATTGTATTGATTTGATATATTTTTTAAAAAAATTATTCAAAAAAAGAGTGGTTTATTGCTAGGTGTTTTTTATGTATGTTTACTCAAGTTATTACAAATATAATATTTTTCAAAAAAAATATAGCACTAGATTCAACTAGCAATTACAACTTTTGGTTTTCAAATCAAATTCAAATGATACAAATGTTTAACTTTTTTGCACTACAACATATATCAAAGTATATGATGCGTTAGGGATAGCAGTGGAAATCCTTTTAGAAGCCCCCGCCTCCATAAGGGGTGTGTTATACCAAATATACATCTAAAATAGTTCAATCTATTGGTTCTTTTTTGCTAA
>NZ_MUGT01000170.1:1911-10637 GCF_002217205.1 Flavobacterium branchiophilum NBRC 15030 = ATCC 35035
AATATATTTGGTATTATATTTTTTTGGAGTTTAATGAACGTTGTTTGAAACGGTTAGTCCGACCCTTGGGGAACGTTCAAAAATATGTATTGAAATAGATTTTATTCTAATTGTTAGTGGATTACCCTTTAGTCTCATCAAACAAAAAAACGCAACAAATTGTATAAAATGTATTTGTTGGAGCTTCAATAATTAATTTTCAAATAGCCATGGCCACTTCTAAAATTGGCTGTATGCAATACATTAATAGCCGATGGAATAGCATACGAAGAGCCTCCGCCGCCACTACCTTGAGCGTTTCCGCCTGCAGAGCCACCACCCCTGCCATAATAGCCACCGCCGCCGCCGCCGCCAGCTGTCCATCCAGAACTTGTTGCAGCATTGCTAGATCCGCCTGTGCCACCTTGAAGTGCAGCACCTGCTGTAGGCAATATATAATTGGCATCAGAAGGTATTCCACGTGCTCCACCTGCAGTTTGAGTTGCACCCAAACCCCAAATTTGCCCGTAACCATATTGAAAATTATTAAACCCATTTTTTCCAGTAAGTCCACCACCCGCACCATAATCAACATAAGTTGCAGCAGGATAAGAAGTGGCACCACCGCCACCAGCGGCAACGATGAGCGCATTGGCTTGTGAAACGGTTGCATTTGAAAATATGCCCGTCAAACCTCCACCAGCTCTACCAAAACGGGTGCTATAACCAACTAAAGCACCACCCGCCCCTCCAAATCCATAAGCGGCATTCATAGTGGTAGATTGCCCACCAACAACAATATACAAAACATCGCCAGGCGTTACTTTGAGTATCGCATTTACTTTACCTCCTTTGCCACCAATATAGCCACCATTATTACCTCCTTGAGCACCCACGGCTTCTATCAGAATACTAAATACTTCTGAAGGGACTGTCCAGGTTTGCATGCTTCCAGTATAATTAAAGGTAATAGGACGTACATAAAGGGGTTTCATGGCAATAAATTCAGCATTTAATTGTCCTAAACAGAGCTGACTTAACAGTAGAAAAATGCTAAAAAATTTTATCTTCATAAACGTAAAATTTATTAATTAAAAAGTTAAATAGGCTATTATTACATAATTTATTCTTAACCGAAACTTACATGTCGTTATTTTCAATTCGTATCTACTACATATTTATTTTTTTAATACAAAATAAATTACTAAATTATATTTATTCAAAACAATTACAACAAAAAAGCAAATTAAAAACAAAAAAAATGTAACTTTTCAATGGGTTTTGTAATCAATTAAAAAGTGCTATCGCCCGAAATATAACCAAGTGAAGTGGATTCCAAAACAACACCAATAGCACTATTTTGCACCCTGGTTTTGAAACCATTAGCTGAATTGAGCGTTAGGCCCGAAGCTCCTACAACGGTTACCTGTCCTGTTCCCTTTTGTATAATTTGACAAAAAAAACCTTCGGGCAAACCCGTTGGAACAGTAACATTTACCGCAGTAGCACTGTTTATTATAAGTACACCTTTGGTATCGTTTATGGATAAAGTATAGGCGGCTGTTTGAATATTAACTTTGGTACCTGCACCAAGTGATATAGCGACCCACTTGGCTCCATCATAATAATAATAACCCGGAAAAACGTTGTTGGGTGCTGTTCCAGATGTATTGGTATTGTAAACCAATAATCCCGTTGCTGGTGAAGCAATAGTAGTTGAATCCAAGAGTCCTGCTAAAGCAACTTTGGGTATTAAAATACCTTTACTTGAAGATTTTACCTCAAGAATTGCTGAACTGTCTATGCTTGTTGTTCCAATTCCTACTTGAGCATATAAGATAAATATTCCAAAAATAGTAAAAACAACCGAATAAAATGCTTTATTTCTTAGCTTCATTTGACGTGATTTTTTAAAACTTAATTGCACAAATTTAAAAAATAATAAAGTTTAAAAAAACATTTCAAAGCAAAAAGAGTTCTTATCGATATATAATATATTCATTGTTATTAAACGTACAATTAAAACCTCTTGCCGCTATTATTACATAAAAAACAACATTTAATCTGTACCAATTATTCATTATTTTAAACATGATTTTAACCTATAACATTATAAATATTACACAACTTAACTTTATTAATATTAATAAATTTAAAATAAATACTATTGAAACAATTAATAAAAAACACCGTTTCATTATTATACTATTTTTTTGTAGTTTAGTAGATGCTATCCCAAATATTTTTTAATAAACTTTTATTAACAATATGTGAATATTAGAAGGTTGAAAAGTAATTCTAAATTTGATAGTCAAATAGTATTTCATAAATAATAATAATCGAATTTTTTTTTAATAAATATACATTTTTAAAAAATAAAATATATTTTTGTAACAAAATTTTATTAAATGACGTACAAAAAAAGAAATTTATTTATTTTTGAATGAACACCATAGACTATTCGCCAGGATTGCACAAATTGCTTACGTTACATGTAAAAGATACTGAAAAGCTTATCAATAGTGCGGCATTTCAATTATTTACAGATGCCATTTTGTTAGAAAACAATTTGCATCAAGTGGGAATAGTATTGCATCATTTTGAAAATGAGAGTTTTACAATTGCTGTTTGTTTGAAAGAATCGCATATTTGTATGCACACTTGGCCAGAATTTAACCAACTTACATTGGATATTTATCTGTGCAATTATCAAAAGGACAACAGCCATTTAGTACAATCGATAGCTCAAAAATATACCGAATATTTTGAAGCAACCATTATAAAAGATATTGAAATAAACCGATAGCTATGATACCAATACATTGTAAATCGTGCCAAACATCTACCCCTCAATACCAAATTTATGAGGCTGTTTCGTTTGTTTGTCCAAATTGTCAAATGGGATACAAAAATAGTAATGGCAATTGGGAGACAACAATTCAATATCAAAATTTGAAAGATCGTTTGACATTGAAATTAGCTCAGGAAGGTATTTTTTTTGATAAAAAATTTTATATAAATGGTTCAATTGTAAAAAAAACAACTGGCAACTTTTATTGGACAGAATATGTGTTGCGAAGCGTGGACGGAAGTATTATTTATTTATCCGAATGTGATGGACATTGGATATTGTTGGAAGAAATAGAGTATCCTATAAAAGTAGTTCGAAATCCTGTACATATAACATATCAAAATAGTAAATACCAAATATTTGAAAAATCACGACCAAATGTAGTAGCAGCACAAGGGATATTTGACTTTGACATTTCAAAAGAATTTCAATTGATAGAATATATAAATCCGCCTTTCATGTTGTCTGTCGAAAAATTACCTAATGAACAAACCGTTTATTTTGGCAAGCACATTAGCCAATCGGCTATCAAAAAAGCATTTGGAACAATGGAACTGCCAAGTAAAAGTGGGATTGGCATGGTACAACCCTTTTTGATTCATTTCAAATCAACGGTATTGGTTTTTTGTTTTATAACCATCATGATGCTATTAACGCACTTGTATTGGAACCAATCTAAAAATGAGGTACCTATTACAAATACGGTTTTGAATTTTACAAAAACAAAAGACAATGCTGTTTCAAGTCAGTCATTTGAGATCAAAGAAAACGGATCTGAATTGACTTTTGAAGTAAGTAGCGACATTGATAATAACTGGGCCAATATTTCGGTGGGGTTGATTAATGAGCTTACAAACGAAGAGGTATATGCTAATAAAGATATGGAATATTATAGTGGTTATACAGATGGCGAAAGTTGGAGTGAAGGTAGTCAAACAGAAAAATTTACGCTTTGTGCAATACCAAAAGGAAAATACCATTTAGTAATGACACCTTTAAAAGACAGTGCCGATATAAAAACAGAGCAAATAATGGTTCAAACCATTTTGAACAAACATTCGTATTATAATATAAAAATAACCGTTATAATGATGTTGATTTTACTGTTAATACTCTTTTTATTTTCAAGGTTTTACGAAATAAATAGATGGAGCAACAGCGATTATTCACCCTATAATGACAACGAATAAAGGTATAAAAAATGATACAGTTTATTAAAAAAAACAAAATACCAATTGCATTAGGACTTCTTGTATATAGTTTTTATCTATATAATACCATTACAGGAAAGCGAATATGCGATTGTGAAAAAACCGAAAAATACAATGATGCTACCAATAGAAGCCATGGAGCTAGAAATCATTTTTATCATAAATAATATAAATATAAATCAATATGGACACTATTACCATTAAACTCGTTTTGAATTCCATTGTCTTTTCGATAGTTGGGATACTCATCTTATTATGCACCTATTTTATTATAGAAAAAATAACACCCGAAAACACTTGGAGAGAAATTTCACAAAATAAAAACACTGCATTAGCCATCATTGTTGGAGCATTTATAATAGGAATTTCGATGATCATTAGTGCGGCAATACATGGATAAAAAACCCAAAGTATTTGAATATTTACTGCTTTTTGCGGTATTTACAATTGCTACTTGCGGCTTAATATACGAATTGGTTGCTGGTGCTTTGGCCAGTTACCTGCTGGGCGATTCTGTAAAACAATTTTCGTTTATCATTGGCGTTTATTTGTTTTCTATGGGATTGGGTTCTTATTTTGCTAAATTTTTCAAAAACAATTTATTGCAAACTTTTATAGAAATAGAAATTTTGCTGGGCTTTATTGGTGGATTAAGTTCCGTTATATTATTTTTATTTTTTGAGAGTGCACTGTCTTTTCAACTTATTTTATATGTATTAATTACCATTACAGGTATTTTAGTTGGACTAGAAATACCATTGTTGATGAATATTTTACAAAACAAAGTGGCTTTTAAAGACTTGGTTTCCAATGTTTTTACGTTTGATTACATTGGAGCATTATTAGCATCTATATTATTCCCAATATGGCTTGTGCCCAAGTTGGGCATTGTGGGTACCTCTTTGTTTTTTGGTATGGTAAATGTAAGCATAGCCATTGTATTGTGTTTTGTTTTAACAAAAGAGCTTCAAAAAAGTGTGCTATTAAAATTTAAAGCCCTTACAACATTTGCCATTTTGCTTTTCGTTTTCATTTTTTCGGATTATATTTTATCATTTTCAGAAAGCAAATTGTATGGCGAAAACATCATTTATAGCCACACAACATCTTATCAAAGAATTGTATTGACACATGATAAAAACGATTATAGATTGTATTTGAACAACAACCTGCAATTTAGTTCCTTAGACGAATACCGTTACCACGAAGCCTTAGTGCATCCTGCAATGTCGATAGCACAATCTGTTCATAATGTGTTAATTTTAGGCGGTGGCGACGGGCTAGCTGCAAGAGAAGTTTTGAAATACAAAGAAGTACAAAAAATTACTTTAGTCGATTTGGATCAAGGTATGACTAATATGTTTAAAACCAATAGTATATTAACCCAATTCAATCATAATTCGTTAAACAACAACAAAATTACGGTACGCAACCAAGATGCCTTTTTGTTTGTTAAAAATTGCAAGCAAACTTTTGATGTTGTCATCATCGATTTTCCCGATCCATCAAATTATAGTTTAGGCAAATTATACACGTTGAATTTTTATCAATCGCTAGAAAAAATATTACAAAAAGAAGCTGTCATTGTAGTACAAACCACTTCTCCCTATTTTGCACCAAAATCATTTTGGTGTATCAACAAAACAATGTCAAAAATATTTCATCAAATAGAGGCTTACCATGCGTATGTGCCATCGTTTGGCGAATGGGGTTATAGCATTGGCATTCATGGATTTAAAAGTAATTTTTACTTTCCAAAAAGACGCCTCAATGGTCTTCGGTTTTATGACTTTGAGTTTGAAAAATGGAATACATTTACAAACGATATGCTGGCAAAAGACATTATGATCAACAAGTTAGACAATCAAATTTTAGTACGGTATTTTGATGAAGAGTGGGGAAAAATACAATAATTCGAGAAGACATTTTATAAAAAGCATCGGTACCACAATATTGCTAGTACCTTTTTGGAACGCTTGCAAAAACAAGGTTGTACAACTTTTGCTAAACTTAACAAAAACCAATCACCTATTGGGGCATCGATTGTGGACACAAAATTTTCCAAAACCAACAGCTACAATCAAAACAAAATACCTCATAGTGGGTGGCGGCATCACGGGGCTAAGTGCCGCTAGACATTTAACTCAAAAAGGCGAAAATGATTTTTTGACTATTGAACTAGAAAAACATTTAGGGGGCAACGCTGCCTCTGGACAAAATGACTATTCCAAATATCCGCTTGGAGCACATTATTTGCCATTGCCCAATTTAGACGACAAAAAACTGATTGATTTTCTTCATGAAGAACAAATTATTACAGGTTTTGATGCAGAAAATATACCCAATTTTGACGAAACACAACTTTGTTTAGCACCACAAGAACGATTGTTTTTTAAAAATGAGTGGCAAGAGGATTTGATACCAAAATTTGGTTTAACAGTTTATGAAAAAGCAGCATTTGATCGATTTTTTGATCTAATGAAAACCTTTCGTGACGCAAAAGGGCATGATCAAAAATACCATTTTTACATTCCGATATCCGATAAAAGTAGCGATACAAAATATGATTATTTGGATCGTTTAACAATGAAAAATTGGCTACTCAGTCAAAATTTAAATGCCAATACATTATTAGTTTACATAGATTATTGTTGTAGAGACGATTTTGGATTAGGCATCGAGTGTGTGTCTGCATGGGCTGGTATTCATTATTTTGCTGCACGAAAAACAGACCAATACAATCAAAAATACGATGCTGTATTAACATGGCCAGAGGGCAATGCCAAACTCGCCCAATTATTACAAAAATATACCACTCAAAAAAGCCTAAAACAACATGTAGTGATCCACGTTAGCATCCAAAACGGCCAAGGCATTGCAAAAGTGTATGATGATGCAAAAAATATTTCAAAAACCATCATAGCCGACAAAATTATTATGGCTACACCACAGTTTGTAAACCAATACCTCATAGAAGACAGAAAAAGCTTAGCACAAAATTTTGTTTATGCCCCATGGCTCCTAGCCACATTGGTAATAGACAACGATTTAGACACAACGGGCTTTCCACTCGCTTGGGACAACGTCATTCATGGTGCAAATGGGTTAGGTTATGTGTACGACCAACACCAAAACCTCAATCAAACCGAAAAATATAAAGTAATTACATATTATTACAGTTTTTCCGACTCAAATACCAAAAAATCACGTAAAAAATTATACCAAAACAGCAAAGAATATTGGACTCAAATGGTTTTTGACGATCTTAAAATTGCCCACACACACATCGAAGCCATCACCAAAAGTATTGATATACACCTTATTGGCCACGGAATGATAAGTCCCATTCCTGGGTTTATTTTAGGAAAAAACATTCAAAAAGTAGCTCAACCTATTCAAAAAACCATCTATTTTGCACATTCAGACCTTTCGGGTATTTCTATATTCGAAGAAGCTTTTCATCAAGGCATCAATATCGTAAACCGCATCATTCATGACACAGCATTGGATAAAAAACCCTAAAACAGACAGCCTCTTTATATTATTGCCACCAATAGTTGTCAGTATCTTAACACTGTTATTTCAAAATCAATGTATCAAATGGGGCAATCATTACAATATGCTAACCTGGATTGTTATCATCATCGGTATAGATGTTGCCCACGTGTATGCCACCCTTTTCAAAACCTATTGTCATTCAAATAATTTCAAAAAAAACAAAAAATTACTTACCCTAACACCCTTGTTTAGTCTATTAATTAGTGTACTTTTATTTGTTTTTGCAAGTCGATATTTTTGGTCTATAATGGCTTATATTGCTGTTTTTCACTTTGTTAAACAACAATATGGTTTTATGAGACTCTATGCTCGACACGAAATCAAAACCCCATTGGCTGTTGTATCAGACAAAATAATAATCTATGCCGCAACACTATACCCTATGTCTTTTTGGATGATGTCCAACAACCGAAATTTCAACTGGTTTGTTGCAAACGAATTTATTCATTACCAAAACCCAGCGCTTGCTCAAATATTAAAAATAAGTTATTACATCATTATTACTTACTATACCTTGTATATTATTTACAATTATATCACAAAAAAACAGTTCAATCTCCCAAAAAATATCCTTATTTATAGCACCATTCTTTCGTGGTATTTGGCCATTGTACATTTCAACAACGACTTTATTTTTACCGTTCTAAACGTCATATCTCACGGAATTCCCTACATATCCTTAATTTACATCAACGAAATCGCATCAAAAACCTTGTCCCCAAAAAACATTCCTGCCCTTTTTCAAAGCAAATTCATTTGGTTCATCACCTTCCTACTCTTTTTAGCCTTTTCCGAAGAGTTTTTGTGGGACATACTCGTTTGGCAAGAACACCTTTCCATCTCATTCAACGCCAATGCCTTACACTTCATAACAGTGCCTTTGCTTACAGTACCTCAACTTACTCATTACATTTTAGACGGATTTATTTGGAAAAAAAATTATGCCACATAAGTATTTGGAACCATTTCAAAAACCACTTATTACCAAAGTCGATTTTTTTACAACAAAATATAATACTATTCTCAATTATATTAATATAAAGTAATAAAATAAAAAACATAAGGGCGTTACCCACAAGGGGGTCGGGCTTTTCGTTACAATCTTTTTTGTTTTTAACCCAACTTGC
>NZ_MUGT01000171.1:0-7920 GCF_002217205.1 Flavobacterium branchiophilum NBRC 15030 = ATCC 35035
ACTCGATATTTTTATTTATTAATATCCAAAAATAAATTTGCTCCAGCTGGTATGGTATAAATCCTATTGTTTATTTTGCAAGTAACATTTGTGCTAGAGGAATTGTAAACTACGTTTTTATTGACACCAAATTTTAGATTTCTAAATGCCTTAATATAATCGACTAAATCGATTTGCTTGGTATAATAAATAGTAGGATTATGAGCCAATAAACGAAAAAAAGTCTCGGTTTCCTCCCACTTTTTTTTGTCGTCTCCCATTTCCCAACTATGTCCCCATATATCTAATACTGCAAGTTGGTTGGTTTTTAAGAAATCATCTATTATTTTATAAAAAAGAGCCATTTCTGTCTTATCTTTTTCAGGTTGATTGGGTTCCCAATAGGCTTTTGCAAATTGATGTATGGTAGGATGCCATCGCAAAAAAACTTTTGGAATTTCAAAATTATAGGTATCTCCAACCGTTCTTGCATATTCAATCCCCAGCCCATTAATTGCATCAATTACTGCATCGTTAGTATTGCCAAATGGGTAAGCCATGCCACGCACGGGATAATCTACCAAGCGTTCGAGTTCTCTTCGATCATCTACAATTTCATAAATAATGTCGATGGTATTCATATCTGGCAAGTTGGGATGATTGGCAGTATGAACCGAGACTTCATGCCCTTTATAAAGCTCTTTTATTTCGTCTTTATTCAAATAGTCAAAATAGCTATTGGTACTTAATTTGTTAGAATTCAAATGAAATGTTCCTATCAAATGGTACTTATTCATGAGTTGTACCAATTGTCGGTCTTGTTTGGCTCCATCGTCATAACTCAATATTAGGGCTTTGGTTCGCCCTTCTGGAAAAAGCATTTCGATTTTAATGGCACTATTGTTTGTTTCTAAGTTGCTTTGTGCCAATACAAAGTATGGCATTGCCAAAACGAGTAGGCGGATTATTTTTTTCATGCTAATTGTCTAACCAGTTTTTAAAATCATTAACTCTTTCTCTGCTTACAATTTTTGCTTCACTGTCTAAAAAATCAGTAGTTATAGTCAAACGGCTATTGAAATAAGTACTTACTTTATCGATGGCTTGAATGTTTAAAATGATCTTTCTGTTTATTCTAAAAAATACATTAGGTTGCAAAATAGTTTCTAATTGATCCAAAGTATAGTCAATTGGAAAATGTTTTCCTTTGAAAGTTACCAATAATGAAAGCCCCTCTTTGCTTTCAAAATGGTGAATATCAATAGTTTGAATACTGTCTATCGATTGACCGAGTTTGACTAAAAAGCGGTTTTTATAGGTTTTATTAAATTGCTGAAAAGCAGATGCAAAACTGGATATTAAATCCATTTTTGAAATTTGTTGTTTTTGAAATTTGTTTAATGCAAATTGCAAATCGGTCAAGGCAATGGGTTTTAACAAATAGTCGATGCTGTTTTGTTTAAAGGCTTGTATAGCATAATTATCAAATGCGGTTGTGAAAATAACAGGAATTTCTAATTTAAACTGACTAAAAATTTCAAAACTATTACCATCTGCCAAATGGATATCCATAAAAATTAAATCAGCAGTAAGTCCTTCTTTAAAAGCAGATACCGAGGCAGAAATGCTGTCAAAATAGTTTGTAACTACCATTGAAGCATCTACTTTTTGCAATAACGCAGCCAAATGTTCGGCCGATAATTTTTCGTCTTCTATTATTACAACATTCATTTTTTTGGAATTAATGGCAAAATTACTCTAAAAATGGTTCCGTTGTTTTCAATAATTACTTTTTCGTCTGTAAAGAAAGAATATCTTTTTTGAATATTTTTCAAACCTGTTTTGGAACTGTTTACTATTTCTTTTCGGGGTTTAATAGGATTTTCAATAATCAAAGCGTTATTTTGAGTATAAATTTTAACTTTTAGCGGATTTGTTTGCGAAGTTTCGTTGTGTTGTATGGTGTTTTCAACAACCATTTGCAAACACATGGGTAATAAGAAATCATTTTTTTTGCTTTCTTCCACTTTAATTTCGATTAAAAAACTGTCTTCAAAGCGTATTTTTTGCAAATAAATATAATGTTTTAAAAAATCCAACTCCTCATACAACGGAACCAATTCTGAGCTTTTGTTGTCCAAAACATAGCGATAAACTTTGGATAATTCGTTGATAAAATCAACCGCTTTGTCTTGATTTTTATATACTAATGAAGTCAAAACACTCAAATTATTAAATAGAAAATGAGGATTTAATTGGTTTTTTAAGTTTTGTAATTGTGCATGAGCAGTCTCTGTTTTGTATCTTTCAAATTCGATTAAATTATTTTTCAAAGCATTAAAAAATTCAATGCCTATTTTTGCAGCCAAAAAAGCAAATGTAAAAAAAATAGCAGGTGGAAAAATTTCTATCATTTTTCGATTAATAATTCTGCCATCACCAAATCGAAATTGGTGAAGCAGAACCATTAATGAAAACAAAGTAATTGAGGTAAAAACAACCGAGAGTAAAATTTGAATAGTTAGCCTTTTTCTGGCGTTTTCAATCCAAGGGTTTCGTTTATTGAGCCAATTGTCTATAAATTCATTTCCTTGCCAAATGATTAATACAATTGCAATAATAAAGAGTAAATCCCATTGAAAAAAATCTTCTATTCGGAAAAAAATGATTTTAAAAAAGAGTGTTATTGCAATCGCAATCCCTAATTTGTTTATTATTTTCAATTTTAAAAATTTCATCTTTTTTTATATTAAACCTAATTCTAAATTCTAAATAAAACAGCCAATAGCATTAATATATTTTGGCCGTTACCACAAGGGTCGGACTATTCGTTTCAAACTATGTTCATTGAACTCCAAAAGAAATATAATTTTGCAAAATAATTTTTTTTTGATAATCACATTCAGAAACTATATTCGTGCAAAATAACACACCCCTTTTGGGGGCTGGGGGGCTTCTAAAAGGATTTCCATTACTATCTCTAACGCAAAATCCCGTAACTAATAGCATTCCGCCAACCTAATACCAAACCTTATACTTGTTTTACATCTTTTAACCTTACAAAATATTACTTTTTTATAAAAAAAAAGAAAGTGATTTTTTTGTAAATTTCAACAAAAAAGATCAAGTATATCGCCTGACATGGTATAGCTTTTATTTTTGCAATTTAAAAATAAAAAAACAATTTTTAGCCATTCCTTTAACTTTTGATTTTAAAACTGAATTTTGTATAATAAATTAGGAAAAAGTCCTAATTGATAGGTATAATTTATGGTATTTCTTTGTCTATCATAAGACTGTGAAAATACATTTTGATGATTGGTAACATTTTGAATATCAAGTGAAATAGTTTGAGATAGTTTTTTGTTTTTGCTATTGATCACAAATCCTGCTTTGATATCAAAGCGATAGTAATTCTTATAAAAATCAGAATATACATTAGAAGATAACACTTCATTACCAGCTGCTTGCGAACTTGCCAAATCAATTGGTGTATATGCTCTTCCGCCTGCATTGGTGAATTTTGCATCTATTGAAAAAGCATTTCTATTTTCTTTACCTACTTTCCATTCTTTTCCTCCCAAAATATTAAACACATATTTTCCATTAAAAGCGGTGTTTCTTTCCATACCATCACTTGCTGTATATTTAGAATCGTATATTGATGAAGTAAATAATCCATAATAACCATTACTAAAGAATTTTTCAATAGTGAGTTCTACACCATAATTTTTACCCGTTCCAGAGTTTACTAAATTATCTTCTAAATCTAATTTAAAACTAGCTCCGGTATTCAAAATAGAATAATCACTAGAAAAATTATTGACAGGTACATCATATAAATATTGATAATATACTTCGGCTTTTAAACGCCAATCTTTGAATGGGTTGATGTTGTATCCCATAACCAAATGATGGCTTTTTGTAAAGTCTAAATTTTTATTAGTTTGCGTAATAACGCCATTTGCATCCGTATTTTGAACAAAATAGGTGGCAATAGGTTGGTTTTGTGCATGTAATCCGTATCCAAAATTTAGACTACTTTTATTATTTATATTGTAAATAAGACCCAATCTTGGTTCTATTGCAAATGAACTATTTAAATGAAAAAACTGTGAATGTAAACCAGCATTTAAAGTTGTTTTTTCGCCAAATCTATATTTCAAATGAGCATAACCTTGACTTAAACTTGTATTGTTTTTTCCGTCTAACTGCTTCGTCCAAGGCTCCAATTCGTTCTTTCTATATCTATAAAATTGGTCGATTCCAATAAACTCGTTTTGTAATCCAGCTTTTAAGAATAAATTTGAATTTAATTTAGAACTATAATTTGTAGCGATAACAATTCCAGAGTTTTTAAAATTAATTTCCTCTGTTTGAATAGAAACATTTGTCATTTTATTTGTATCTGAATTGTCTTGTTCTGATTGAGTATAATTTAATCCAATAGTAGTACTAATATTAGAATTGGCATTAATTTGTTTGAAATGATTTACTCCAAAAATTCCTATTTTACTTCCTAAATCTACAGATCCATTCCCGCCAAAAAGACCACCACCATTATCCAAACTTATTGATGAAGTAGCCAAAATTCCAAAAGCCGAAAATTTGCCAATAGCCGAAGTACCACCATTAATTTTAAACGACAAATCTTGAAAACTAGGAGTTGCCGTAGTCCCAATGTTTACTCCAACGGCTTGTGCTAAACTGGCTAATGTATATCGATAACCAACCAAGTAAGAAGAACCTTTTTCTTTATTTATTGGACCTTCTGTAGTGATTTCAGCACCTGTTATAACCCCCAGTTGAATTGTTGTTTCTCTTTTTTTATTGTTTCCGTTTCTAAATCCTAGATCAAAAACACCTGCCGTTGCATTGCCATATTCAGCAGGAAATGCAGAAGTGAAAAAGTCAGAATTCTTTAAAAAATTGGTATTAATTGCACTCACAGCTCCTCCAGTTGTTCCAGCTGTTGCAAAATGATTTGGGTTGGTAACACTCATGCCATCAATTCTCCATAAAACTCCAATGGGCGAATTGCCTCGAATCACAATATCATTTCTATTATCATTTGTGGCACTAACACCCGCAAAATTAGCTACCAAACGAGCTGCATCGCTTCTCCCACCGGCATATCTGTTTACTTCTTCTGTAGAAAAAGTTCTGGCACTAACAGAGGCCAACTTATTTATTGTTCCCGAACTATTTTTGGAATTGACAACTACTTCATTCAATTGTTTGTATTCGTCTTCCAACATTATTTCCAACAATACTTCCTTGCCCGATGTAACTATGATATTGCTTAGCAAAACCTCTTTATATCCCGAAAAAGTAACTTTTAGGGCATACCGATCTGGTGCCAATTCTGTAAGCACAAATTGTCCTTTATCGTCGGTTTGGGTTTGTTTTTCTGAATTTTGCACCTGAATGTTTGCCCCAGCTATGGGGGTTTGAGATAATTTATCGAGTACAATTCCACGAATATTTTGTTTGTTATTTTGTGCTATCGATAGCGTTGTAAACAAGATAAGTATTAAATATTTTTTCATTTTCAATTTTTTTAAACATTAAATTATTTTTTTAAACATTAAGGCATTAAGATTCATTAAGGTTTTATGTTCATTTTTTTTCAAACAATAAATCTTAATAAACTTAATGTTTCATTTTTTTAAACAATAATTTATTTTTTTTTTAAACATTAAGGCATTAAGATTCATTAAGGTTTTATGTAATTTTTTTTCAAACAATAAATCTTAATAAACTTAATTTCTTAATGTTTCATTTTTTTAAACATTAAATTATTTTTTTAAACATTAAGGCATTAAGATTCATTAAGGTTTTATGTTCATTTTTTTTCAATCCGACTCGTTTTTTAATGTTTTGATGTCTTCCACTAATTGCAGCATTTCTAATGAAAGAGTGCCGTTGTAAATGCCTCGAATCCGTTTGGTTTTGTCCACTAAAATAATATGTTCGGTGTGCAAAAATTCCGTGCTGTCTTTGGTAAAACCCAAATCTTCCTCAGCAAAATAAGATTTTCGGGCAAGTTTGTAAATACCGCCTTTAGTACCCGTCAAAAAATGCCAATTCGGATTTTGAATGCCGTTTCGTTTTTTATACTCCTTTAAAACCAAAGGAGTATCAATCCAAGGAGTTACAGAAAAAGACAGCAAAACAACATCAGTATCTTTGCCCAAACTATCGTTTACAATTTTCAAATTGGTAGTCATCACAGGACAAATACTGCCACATGACGTAAAAATAAAATTGGCTACCTGAATTTTTCCTTCCACATTTTTTTGCGAAATGCAGGTACTGTCTTGGTTTATAAAAGAAAAATTGGCTATTTGATGCTTGATTTTGGCTTCAACCTCCGAATCGTCATCAATAAACAAAGGCGTAAAATCGGGAGTGTTGTAATAAGGCAGTTTTACCACTTCTTTTTTATTGCAACTAATTACCAAACAACTACTTAACAACAAAAATACTATCCGATACATTCTTACAGTTTTTAGTACCCAACAATCCATATCTTTTTCCGTTTTTTATTACATAATTGGCCCTAATTTTGCCCGTATCATACCACATTTTTTGGCTTCCCTCCTCTTGTCCCTCCTTGAAATGGCCAACATGACTAAGTTTTCCATCAAACGACCACTCTTTCAATTCGCCTTGATAAGCGTCATCTTAGGCTACAAACTCAAATCGTTTGTTGCCATTGTCCCAATATGCCGTTTGTGTGCCGTTTTTTCGACCTTGATAATAAAATCGCTCCTCCATCAATTGTTGGTTAGGATACCATTTTCTACAACGTCCCCACAATTTTCCGTTTATAAAACCTTCAACAGAAACCGTGTCTTTATTAGGATACAAATCATACAAATAGCCCGAAAATTTTTGTTGGTTTACAAAAGCTACATCGTTTACAAAACGAACCATTTTGGCTGATTTCAATTGAAAAATATGGGGTACTTTTGGCTCTTTCTTTATACAAGAAAAAGCCAAAAACATTGCCACAAAAAAAACGAGTCTTTTCATTTATTGCGAAACCGTTCCTGGAGTACCATAAAACCCGTTGCCATTCAAATAAGGGGCTTCGGCGGTAAAATGATAGTGATAAATTCCATTTGGATAATCAACCGTGGCGTGGGTATGACCATGATAAACATCTAAAGTACTGTTGGTTACCACCGTACCATTTTCCTCATTGGGGCCATACACAGGAAAACCATCTAAAAGAAAACCCATCAAACCAGATTTGGTCGATTTTACGGTCGTCAAATACAATGGTTCCACATGATAATGGTACATCCCTTGATTTTGTGGATGTCCATAATATTTGTCAAACGAATTAATTTCGCTGGTCAATACTTGATTATTGGGCCCCGCATATTGATTAAAAAAAGGTACTCCATTAAGAGCAACTCCTATGGGGCCTAGTGGTGTAGCAGCATGAGTAGTAGCAACAACAGGATTCAACGGTATTTTGATGGTTCCCGTTTGTTGCACAATGCTGTTAGGGTTTTGTGCAAACGTATTGCCGCCAAAAGTAGTACCCGAATAGGCTTCGTACAAGGCATTTGTTGTAGCATAATAGGGGCTTTTGTGATCTGGCAAACAATTGGTTTTGATATACACATAAGTCCCGTCGCTGGTGATGCTTGTTGCTCCGTATATTTTTTGATAAATTGCTGGCACAGTTGCACTTCCTCCCGATGTATCTGTTGTTGTAGCATCGTCTTTACTACAACTTATGGCAAAACTAGCCATTATTATCAAAGCAAAATTTTTTAAATCTTTCATTGTTTTTAATTAAATTAGATGGGCAAACATAATCCAATCGACCCAAACATTCCAAACACCTCAACCGTTAGCTGTTCAAATATACACCTGAACTGTTACAAAAACCATTTGAAGTGTTTGAAGGATTGAAAGATTGAA
>NZ_MUGT01000171.1:8086-17695 GCF_002217205.1 Flavobacterium branchiophilum NBRC 15030 = ATCC 35035
GAAGGATTGAAGGATTGAATGGTTAATTGTTATCTGTCTTTATGGCAAGTGTTATTAGTTCCAATACAAATAAACATGTCCAATAAAGTAATAAAAAGACATACAACAAATCTCTTCTATTAAAACAAATAGAAACGCTAATAGAAAGCAAAACTAATCAAAAATCAAAAAGTGGTTAGATTATCAAATACCTATTGCAGCAGTAGTGAAAGTAGGAATTTAGTTCTTGAACTTTTTGATTTTGATTTCATAAACTTCAGAGACATTTTAAAGTAAATAAACAATCAATCATGCCTTTTATAAAAATTTATATCCACTTGGTGTGGAGTACTAAAAACAGACTGCCATTTCTTGCTACCAAAAAATTGAGATGTAAAATGCGGAATCATATTAAAGAAAATGCTAAAGATAAAGGCATTTTTATTGATTTAATAAGCGGTTATACTGATCATTGTCATTGTTTAATATCACTTGGTGTAGATCAAACGATTCAAAAAACAATGCATTTGATAAAAGGAGAATCTTCTTTTTGATTTAATCATCTAAAATTGATACTTGAAAAATTTCAATAGCAAGATGAATATTTTGCAGTTTCAGAATTTATGATTGACAGCGTTTGGAATTAAATTAAAAATCAAGAATTGCATCAAAGTAAAAAAACCTTTCAGGAAGCGTATGATAAAATTTTTGAGAAATATGGATTTCAAAAAATTGATGATTAATTTAAAATTATTTTGGCTAAAGCCAATTGTATATCAATTCAAAATCGCTCCAGATAAATTTGGAGGAAATTAATTGAATAAAAATGGAATTTAACCCATTTGATAAATATGAATTTGAATAGAAATGGGTTTAAATAATTTATTGTCGATTTTTTAGGGAACACCATATTTGATCCTATTCAAAATGCAATTTGTTCAAATTTATTCTTCAAAAACCACAGCCCGGTGGGGTTTAAGGGCATCCCTAACAGCTAGCATATCCGATTGATACACCACCATAAATGCCGTGGCATATAACGATGAATGGGTTTCAAAACCAGTTATTTGAAGTGGCAACTCGTTTATTTTGATGTATTCGTTTAAATGCACTACATGATGTTGGGCAATAGGTGTGGCTGTTTGTCCTCTAAAATCCCAAATCAATTTTATTTTTGCTGTCATTTTTTTAGCTGTTTTTATTTTTTTTTTGAGAAGGCAAAGATACAATGTTTGGATTTATAAAACTAGTAACTAATATTTATCAAATTAGCAATGATGATTGCTACAAATTAAAGTATAACTAAATATAACAGTTATTTTATACCAAATAAACATATAAAAAATATTTGGTATAACCTCTATTTTGAAATAGTAATAAAAATGACTAGCCATTTGATACTGTTTTTTAAACAAAAAAAGTTGAAAACAAGGTGCGTTTTCAACTTTTTTATAGCTTATCAAAAAAAATATTTTTTAAAACTGCTCTCTGCCCGAAAAATGGAAAGCGCTTTCAATAGCCGCATTTTCGTCGCTATCTGATCCATGAACGGCATTTTCACCCATAGATGTTGCATAAGCCTTACGAATTGTTCCTTCGGCAGCTTCGGCAGGATTTGTAGCACCAATTAGGGTTCTAAAATCGGCTACTGCGTTGTCTTTTTCAAGAATGGCGGCCACTATGGGACCTCTAGACATAAAAGCAACTAATTCTCCATAAAATGGTCGTGCTGCATGTACGGCATAAAAAGCCTCTGCATCTGCAACTGTTAGTTGAGTTAGTTTCAATGATACAATTTTAAACCCCGCTTGGGTAATCATTGCCAAAATATTTCCGATATGTCCATTTGCTACTGCATCTGGTTTTATCATTGTAAATGTTCTATTGGTTGCCATTTTTTTATTAATTTTTAATTTATAACTGCAAAAATAACACTTTTTTTGAATAATTGATGTTTTTTCAAAAACCGTTTCATATTTATTTTATAAAAAACAAATCCGTTTTATACGATTCTGTAAACCTTTTTTAATTCATTTTTGAACAATAAATTGCTGGTAATCAATTTTTAATCAACACTGTTTTACTAATAAGATGTTGCCCGTCTATGATTTGCACAAAATAAGTTCCGCTATATACGTCATCTACTGTAAAATATCCAATCGACTGTCCTGAATTTATTTGTGTGTTTTTGATTGTTCGTCCATTAACATCAACTAATTTCAAACTTAAATTTCTATTTAATAATCCTCCTATTTGAATAGCAATCAAATCAGAAGCCGGATTTGGAATCACTTTTATGTTTGCTTGTTCTAAAATATTTGTTGGAATATCTAAATTTTGGGTATAAGTTGTTGTAGTTTCTGTTACTGATGTTACTTTTGCAGCGGTTTTATTTCCATAATAGGATGGTCCAATGATGTATGGATATGCCGAATTATGATTGGCATTTACGGTAGTAAAATAACAATAAATTCCATTTGGATATTCTGGAGTGATACAAAATCTCCCGTTGTAAATATCCAAATAACTAGCATCGGATGTGTGAGCTACCCATTGATAATCCTCTCGAAAAGTTCCCAATGGATACGTTGTACTTACAGCAGGTCCATCTAGTACGTCTGTCCCATCAGCATAATGTGTTCTTACAGAAATGTTACGCAATTCGTATCCCGATTTCATTCTTACAATACCTCCTGTACCATTTGTATTCGCATAACCATAGGCCCCATAAACGGGAAAACCATCGTATGCAAACCCCAAAAGAGGTGAATGTTGATTGGGATTGATTGTATATAGCCCATCTGCATCATACAAATTACATATAGTAGAAATCACATTGACATCTAAATCAAAGGCACTTGGATTTTGATGATGGTGATAATTAGTTCCTGCAGGATGTCCTTTTGAACAATCAAAGCCTAATTTTTCATATACAATGGCATCTCTATTCCACACACCATCACCAGTACCACCACTTGGTCCACCAGCAAAAGCTCCAGTGCTGTTTTTCCAGGAAACACCATCTCTATAATCGAACATGGCTACCCCATTGATAAATACACCAATATTTCCAGCGCCAACTGCCGTTTTAGTTCCCGTATTTTCGGTAGGATTTAATGGAAATTTGAATATGGCATTTTGATTTCCTGCATTATTAGGGTTGCCATCTCCTGTAAATGGCCCAACGGGATAAGATGGAATTCCTGTGGCATTTACATATACCCAATTTGTAGAATAGCGTACTTGCTGACAATTAACCAATATTCCGTTTGAAATAGCTGTTGAATTACCCGACACGTAATAAGTACCCGTTTGTGAATTATTTTGTAACCATTTGGTTATAGCAGGATTGGTCTGTGCATTTGTATAAATACTGACTAACAATAATAATAAAATATATTTTTTCATTTTTTCTGGATTTAGTTAAAGTTGAATAATTGCTTTCATTACATTTTAAAATGTCTAAAAGGCAAGTAGTATTACTATTTGAAATACAAAGATAATATTTTTTTTGTACAATCGTGCTACATAATTATTGTGCTTTTGGATAAGCATATTTTTTATTAAATAAAAAAGTTGAATCGGTCAATGTTTTTAAAAATGCAACAAGTTCTACACGTTGGTTATTATTCAAATTCATGGGTTGTAGCAATTCACTAGACAGGGTTTTGTGGTGTACAATGCCCGAATTATAATGCTTTACCACTTCGGTTAATGTTTTGAAACGTCCATCGTGCATATATGGAAAAGAGAATGCTATATTTCGCAAAGTTGGCACTTTAAACAATAGGGAGTCTTTCGGAATTTGAGTAATTTGATACCTACCAAGGTCGTTTAACGTTGCATCTATTGGTAATCCATTGTTTTTGAATTGATTTACAAAAAACAAGGGGGCAGGATGACAAGATGCACAATGCTGATTAAATAATTCGTAACCTTTTTTTTCCATAACTGTAAAAACTTCTTTATTTTGTAATACTACACGGTCAAATTTGGAATTACTAGTGGTTAATGCTACTAAATATTGCGACAGTGAATGTAGCAACAACTTACTGGTTATTGTATTTTTTTTAAAAACTTGCCAAAACAAGCGCTTGTAAGTTGAATTTTGATTCAGTTTAAAAACAACATGTTCCATAGTTTCGTCCATTTCTACGGGGTTTGTTATGGGAGCAATACCTTGAACATCTAAATGATTGATGCCTCCGTCCCACATAAAATTTTGATTCCAAGCCAAGTTTTGTAATGTTAGGGCATTTCTATTCCCTATTTTACCCTCAATACCATGGCTCAAATCATGATCTACATGTGCAAAAGCTGTTTGTTGCAAATGACAACTGGCACAAGAAATGGTATGGTCTTTAGACAGAATTGGGTCGTAAAACAATTTTCGTCCCAGCTCAAACCCTTCTATTGTTAGGGGATTAGTTTTAAAATCATATATGGGTTTTGGAAACCCTTTGGGTATGTCAAAATACAAATTTTGTGTGTGATTTTTTTGAAATGACAACAAGAAAAGTATTGCAAATATACTGAACAATATATATCTTTTTTTTATGTCTATCATGCGTTTTCATTTTTTATAGTCATTACTACTTGTAGTTCAAATAAATCATTTTCGGAAAAATATCTGCCAGTTGCATCGACTGAACTCCTGGAGTCATCACATGGTTTAATACCGAAAGATTACCGCTTTCAAACAAAATTGCAAAATCAAAAATAATTTCAAAAACTTCAGTTTTGGGATACAATCGTATGGTTCTCAATGCATTGTATGGCGATAAATAACCACCTACATGAAATTTGAATTCATTTTTACGTGTTTTACAACTTTTACTTGTACCCTCAATTTTCATATTGACATAACCACTTTGCCATGCCCAATACATCCCATGTACTACATCCAAATCATTGGAATGTAAACCAGAAACATTGGTAGTGCTATCGATTCCAATATCAAAAGTGAGGGCCTTTATTTTTTTGGTTCTTTGTTTTTTCAATTTAAAAAACCTACTGTTCATGTTGTCAATATCTATCAAATGGTAACTGTTTTTCTCTTTATTATATGTACCATCTGTATAGAGAATAGTAACGTTTGAAATATAAAATTTCAAAACATCTATTTGCAAAGTATCTGTCTTTGAAAAATATTGATGGTGCTGTTCTATTGGGTCTGTTTTCCAATGTAAATGAACACCAATTGGTATGTCATCGTTATTTTTTTGAGAAAAAACAAGTTGTATTCCTAAAAAAAAATACATCACAAACCCATGTATTGTAAACATTAATTGAATCATGAGAAAAATAGGGTTATAGCATTAGATTAAAACTTTTTTTTAAAAATAAAAATTATATTGTAAACCAAAGTAAATAAAATACCCAAAATATACAATATTATATTATAAAAAACATTAAAATAAATTCCAAAAACACTTTTTTTGATTCCTTTTTACAAAAAACAAGTGCATTGCATGTTTTTAATGTATATTTGATAACAGCGGTAATTTATATATTTAGGACTTACAAATATAGTAATTAGTACAATAAAAAAAGTCTAAAATTATTAGAATATATCTAACGATTTTAGACAATTGATGCTGTATTAATTTTGATAAAAAATTACAAATCCAATACAATTTGATTTTTCAACAAATCTTCAAAAGTTTCTCTTTCACGTATCAAATGGGCTTGTCCGTCTTTCCAAAGCACTTCGGCTGGTTTGTACCTAGAGTTATAATTGGACGACATACTAAAGCAATAGGCTCCTGCATTTCTAAAACATAAAATATCGCCTTCTTTGATTTCAGATATCCGTCTATTATTACCAAAAGTATCCGTTTCGCATATATAACCTACAACGGTATAAAAACGTTCCTTGCCTTTTGGGTTTGAAATATTTTCGATATGGTGTTGCGATCCATAAAACATGGGTCTAATCAAATGATTAAAACCACTATCGATACTGGCAAATACGGTAGATGTGGTTTGTTTGACAACATTTACTTTGGCCAAGAAAAATCCAGCTTCGCTAACTAAAAATTTGCCAGGCTCAAAGGCCAAAGTCAATTCTTTGCCATACTCTTTTTCAAAGGCCAAAAATCTTTTGCTCAATTTTTTGCCCAACTCTGCGATGTCGGTTTCAATGTCCGATTTGTTATAAGGCACTTTAAACCCGCTTCCAAAATCAAGAAAATCGAGGTCTTTAAAATTTTTTGCGGTATCAAATAAAATTTCTGCAGCATATAAAAACACTTCGATGTCTAAAATATCAGACCCCGTGTGCATGTGAATGCCGTTGATGTGCATTTTGGTATTTTCTACAATTCTCAAAATATGTGGCATTTGATGGATCGAAATACCAAATTTACTATCGATATGGCCCACCGAAATATTGGCATTGCCCCCTGCCATTACGTGAGGATTGATGCGGATACAAACAGGAATATTAGGATATTTTGTACCAAAGTGTTCCAAAACAGATAAATTATCGATATTTATTTGTACACCCAAGTGTGCGGCCTCTTCTAGCTCTTCAAACGAAACACCATTTGGGGTATAAATGATTTGATGGGGTTCAAATCCTGCATGTAAACCTAGTTTTACCTCTTGGATAGACACCGTATCCAGGCAAGAACCCAGGCTTTTTAATAATTTTAATACCGAAACATTGGAAAGTGCTTTTGCGGCATAGTTTATCCGAAGTCGCTCTACTTTTGCAAAAGCATTTTTCAAACGATTGAATTGGAATTCTATTTTTTCGGCATCATAAACGTATAATGGACTTCCGAAAGTGTCTGCTATATGTACTAAATCTTTTGGTTGCATGATTGTATTTTTTGGTGCAAATTTAAAATACAAATCCATACTTTCAAAGAAAAAAGCGAATAATTAACAAATTATAACAAAATGTTTGAAATATAACATTTGGTATTGATTTTTATTAATAAAAAATGATTTATATCTTTGTAACACTCATTTTTTATAATTGAAATAACATAAATTACGTCTATGAAAAAAAACACAATATTTCTTATTAATTTATTAGTTTTATTAGTCTGGAGTTGCCAAAACCCGACCAACAACTTACAATACAATGCTACATTGTTTGAACAAGTTGTGTATCCAAACCAGGTATTTGAACCCATCACAATAAAAAAAGTTGCTCTTGTAGATACCTTGAATTTTGATTCTTGCACTCCCCTTTTGAATTTAAAAAACAATATGAATATAAAAAAATACTTCTTTAAAAACAGGTTTTTTACTCACCAATATTATTACGGAAGCCTAGCCATTTCGAATAAAAACTTGCATTTTGTAGCTTTTGAACAATCTGAAAACGACATGGTTTTTAGTAAAACAGTTTATGCTTTGCTGCCAAATTCGGGTGCAAAAAACAATGTAGCAGTAAAAGTTTTTGAATCTGAATTGGATAATCCACAAAGATGTATTTCTTATATATATAAAGAATATATTATATTAACAACAAATTATAATTCTTATGCTGATATTATAAATAAAGGTGCTACAAATAAATCTACAATAAATTTTGCAGTGGTAAAAATTACAGATGATGGACGTTTGCAACTTTTAGGGGCTAATCAAAGCCAAAAGGTATATCAATTATTTTTCAAATAAAAGTTTCGTTTGATAAACAATAACGGAATTTTAATTATATTTGTCTGATTTTTGTTACTAACAAATGGAATGTGATACTTTACATTTTCGTTACAAAAAAATTGTCAATGTTTTAAAATTTGACAAAACAGGTGCTGAATCATTTTTGTTTATCATTTAACGAAATGTGATGGATTTTTTTGTAAAAAAATTAATAAGAATTTGAATTTCCATTTTTAGATAAAAATTATTAGCATTATTATTGGTAGAGCATTTTCTGGAGCAGTAACTTTTGGCATTGGGTGTGGTGCCGAGAATTTGTTTACCAATTTTTGGTCTCGTGCCACGTTTCAAGCCTTGGCACATGGCACGTTTCAGGGGAGTATGACTGCCGTAAACGGAGGTAGTTTTTGGAATGGCTTTGCCGCTGGAGCTTTGAGCAGTATAGCAAGTAGTGCCTGGAGTGGAGGTGAGACAATTACAGATAATGGGAATTATACAATGTCAATGACAAAACATGCAGGTTTAGGTGCAGGAACAGGCGACATTGGTACAATAGCCTTTGGCACCCTTAGTGGCGGTGCAGGTGCCGCCCTCACGGGAGGGAACTTTTGGCAAGGTGCAGTAACAGGGCTGGTGGTGAGTGGACTGAATCATACTTTTCATGGTACAAAAAATAAGGAATATACACGTAGAGATGTAAAAATTAAAGACGGAAAAATTATTGGCGAAAAATTGATTTATTTTAAAAATAACACAAAAGAAAAGCTACTTTATAACCAAGCTTTAAGTGAGCCAATAAAAACTAATGTTTTAAGTATTTATGCCCATGGTAACGTTCATAATGTTAATTACTATACTACCATAGGAGGAGTAGAAAGCATGTTAATCAATGATAGTTCTATGTGGCAAGATTTTAAAAAAAACGGGGGGACTTTAACAATAGATTTAAAATCTTGTAATACAGGTATTCTATCAAATAAAATAAATATTTCACAGCATTTAACATATCTTAATGAAGGACTAACAATATATGCTCCTGCAAACTATTGGTTATATAATGGTGAAATTCGTAATAATGCTGGATATAATAAATTTTATGAAGGAGAAAAAACGAATTGGGTACAAAATAGATAATTTTTAAAATAATAAAAATATGAAAACAAAACAGTATTTAACTATTTTATTATTACTTATACTATATTCTTGTAGTAATAAAAAAAAGAGTGTATTAGAAAAAACAAAATCTGATAAAGAAAATATTATGGAGCTAAAAAGAAAATGCGTACAAGAAGGTGATATTCAATCATTTGATGAATTAGTATTATATTATTCTTATCATGAAAAATTAGAGTATGAACTATTACCAATAGCTATAATCATGGCAGACACATATCATGCCAAAAAATCGTATTTGATTGTTTATTTATCAACAATAAAAATATATAATAAAGGAATATATTCCATTTATAATTTTAGAAATTTAACAAGCGAACAAAAAGCATTTGCACTGTATTATTTGGAAAAAGGAGTTTTCTCAAGCGACAGTTCTTGTATTCTTGAACTAGCCAGATTAAACAAATATGGTATTGGGATGCAAAAAAACATTGAAAAATCAAAATTTTATGAAAATTTATATAGAAAAAAAAATCCTTCATGTGATTTTGAAAAAAAAGATGAATATGAAATGAAAAATGGGATTTTATAAGCGAACTGAATTTTAACACATTATTTATCTATAATAATCAAAAACAATTGACTAAAGAAATTTCTAAAGAAAGTACAATTAAATATTTTTATAACAAAAAAGGATTACTAATAAGTCGAATAGACAAGAATAAAGATTATATTTTTAAATCTAAATACATTTATTCTAAAGAGATTTCGAATTAAAAATCTAGAAAAAAGAATTGTAAAAAACCATGTAAAATTGCTGAATTTAGTGTAGTATTCGACCATATCTTTGCTATCAAAAAAACAAAATATATCATTTTGCATACCGACAGAAAAAATTAT
>NZ_MUGT01000172.1 GCF_002217205.1 Flavobacterium branchiophilum NBRC 15030 = ATCC 35035
ATAGGGGGCTAGACCACATGTACTTAAAATTTTTCTATAAAAAAACAAGAAATATTTAATATAAAAGAAACATACAATAATGAGAATATTATAAAGTACGGTAAAGAACTTTTGGTAATTGATGAGAAAACTAAAGTTATGCCTAGTTTTGACGTAAAATATGTTATTGGTTTTACGAGTGGTGATGAACAGGTTATCACAATAAGGTCTGACTTTAGACAAAACCCATTGGATAATGAAAAATATAAAAACTTAAAAGTTTTTATTGACAAGATTAACAATATAATTAAATCAAAAGAAGAGATTAATAAAGCTGAAAAATCAAACGCTTTATATTTTTAAAATTACAATAATGTTTTTGGAATAAAAGTCAAAATAGTTGAACAAAACCCGAGCATTGCTCGGGTTTTCTAATTTACAAAAAAGCAGCGTTATTATTAAAAAAGTTTTTAAACTTTTTAGGGGTTAGTATTTCATCAATAATTTTAAAGACGGTTGTTTTATCGCTATTAGTCCAATTGTTTTTAAAATTTTTATCAATAAATTTCTAAAAAAAGAGCTTTTAAAAGAATTATTTATTATTTTTGTAGATATAAATGGCTTTGCCGCTAGAGCTTTGAGCAGCATAGCAAGTAGTGCCTGACAAGGTGGTAGTACTTTTGAAACATTAGGCGATGTTACGACTGAAACAATACATAAAGGTATTAGTGGTGCAACAGGATTAAGTAATGGTTTTGGCACTATTGCCTTTGGCACCCTTAGTGGCGGTGCAGGTGCCGCCCTCACGGGAGGGAACTTTTGGCAAGGTGCAGTAACAGGGCTTGTAGTTAGTGCACTGAATCACACTTTTCATGGTACAAAAAATAAGGAATATACACGTAGAGATGTAAAAATTAAAGACGGAAAAATTATTGGCGAAAAATTGATTTATTTTAAAAATAACACAAAAGAAAAGCTACTTTATAACCAAGCTTTAAGTGAGCCAATAAAAACTAATGTTTTAAGTATTTATGCCCATGGTAACGTTCATAATGTTAATTACTATACTACCATAGGAGGAGTAGAAAGCATGTTAATCAATGATAGTTCTATGTGGCAAGATTTAAAAAAAAACGGGGGGACTTTAACAATAGATTTAAAATCTTGTAATACAGGTATTCTATCAAATAAAATAAATATTTCACAGCATTTAACATATCTTAATGAAGGACTAACAATATATGCTCCTGCAAACTATTGGTTATATAATGGTGAAATTCGTAATAATGCTGGATATAATAAATTTTATGAAGGAGAAAAAACGAATTGGGTACAAAATAGATAATTTTTAACCCAACTTGCCG
>NZ_MUGT01000173.1 GCF_002217205.1 Flavobacterium branchiophilum NBRC 15030 = ATCC 35035
GCTGATCATCACGCAATCCCATAACTGATCGTATCTTGTGCATCATTGCCCAAATAGGTTCATATCGTTTATGTCCTAATTGACGTTGCATTTCTTTAGCTGAGAAACTTTTCTTAGTGCATGTCAGTAAATGCATTGCTATAAACCAATACTGATAAGACAATTTACTGTTTTCCATAACAGTTCCTGAGCGTAAAGTGATTCTATTTCTACACTTTTTACATTCATATTGATCACGGTCTTGTTTCCAATAATGTGTGGCATTATTACACTTTCTGAAAACAATTCCTTCTTTATCTCGAATTGCTTTGAATTTATTCTTACAACTCTCTTCATCTGGATATACTTTATAAAAATCTAAAATATTCATAGGGAAATTTTTCTATAAAATTAAGTTATTTTTATTAGGAAAACAAGCGGATAAGCATATATTATAATCTTTATCTATCATAAAGTTTGTAATTTCTTTATAACTATCATCTCCTGGCTCGTACCATTCGCCTTCAACATATTGCTTTGAAATTACTTTATTATCTAAAATTGTTAGAAGAAAAAATCTATAATTAAAATCTCCACAATCCATAGGAACAATTATTACGTTTATGTTTTTAAAAGTAGGCAAAGGGATATATCTTACGCTTTTTTCACCACAAAAATATTCATCAATCCCAAAAATAGAGCAATTAAGATTATTATATTTAACTGTTTTGATGTCTATTTTTTGATTGTACGGCAATATTAATTCGCTTTTAACAATACAATCATTGTCATCTGAGGCTGTAGCATCTTTTTTTGATTCAACTGGTTTTACATTATCTATTGTTTTAGTTGAAATAGTATCAATAGTAATTAGTTTTTCATCTACTTTTGATGCTCCATCTTTTTTACATTTAACAAATAACAAACTAGTTATTATAATAAAAGTAAAGACTAAGTTTTTATTTTTTAACATAAGTATTATTGTTTTACAAAGGATAAATATTTTTCTTCACATTGTGTAAAATGAATATATTCATTTATAGAATTTCCATAATTTTGTATTTGAATTTTATCATTTTCATATTGTCCTTCTATTTTTCCAAAAGATAAATAAGTAGAACCTTCTACTTCTTGTTTCTTAACTTTACCTTTTGAAATTATTTTATTTTTATCATAAATTAAAAATGAATAACCTCCTGAATTTTTTTCAATTTTTATTTTAAACCTTGAATTTTCACAAGTTTTTAAAACATATAATCCTTCAACATTATTTTCATAAGATTTCATAGGTATTAAAGTAGCTTTTTTAGGAGCAAAAACTTCTCCTTTTATACTAATTATTTCCCAGATAATATTTTGACTATCAAAATAGATTTTAGCTTTACCACTTGCTTTAGTATCTAAGAAACCTTTAAAATCTACATAGGCAATATCATCTTTTATTTTTCCTGTAATATTATAGCTAATCTTGTCATTACAATCAATTTTACGCCCATTTTTAGCCACTGCACAATATTGCCCTTTAATAATATCTTTTTCTGCAATCAACTTTAACTCAAAAGTTTTATTAAGTAATTCATTTTCTTCTGAATTAAACTCATAATTCCAAGTGCCATTAAAATCATTATTAACTGTATTCTCGATATTGAAATTAACAACATCAGTTTTATCATTATTTAAAGTAGTTCTATTTTTACTAAATATAAAAAATACAAAAAGAAATATCAAATTAAATGTTTTAGTCATTTTCTTATAATTTTATGTTTAAACAATCATCAACTCTATTATGCCAACCATCTAAAAATTTATAATTTTTAGTATGCTTACCATCTTTAATGGCTAAGTTAGTATAGTATTCCTTTCTAATTGCTCCAATTCTTTTAAGCAATTTATCTTGGTCCTCAACGCTATTGATCGCTTCAATAGTCTTTGAACCAATACCACCATCAGCAGTTATCTTTTTATCAAACTCATCAATCAACAATTCTTGAACTTTTTTCGCTGCTCCTCCAGAAGTTATTGTCCAATCATAAATCATTAGACTTACTTTATCATCTTCAATTTTACAAAATCCTTTTGGTTCCCAATAGCGCTTTCTGTATATTATTGTAGCTTGATCATCAGTTATTTTTTTTAAATTTTCTGATGTCGGTTCAATACCCAAATCTTCTTTAGCATATTGTTTAAAAGTGCCTATTGTAATACCTTTATTTGTTTCTCCTCCAGAATCATCAGGATCATTTACATATCCTCCCTCATGTTTCAATATAATAGGGGCAACTTTTTTAAATTTATCTTCACAAGAACCTGCAACAACTGGTTTGTTAACATTTGGTTCAGATTTATTTCCTCCTCCAAAACAAATACAAGTCTTTTCAAAACCTAGCTCATTAGCAAGACTTACAATAGACTTTCCATTTAAATCTGCTAAAGTTTTTACAAAATATTTATCATCATGATAAATTGAACTGAACTCTCGTACATCATAATGAACCCAAGTTAATGCTCCAACGGCTTCAGATTCTAAATTAAATATATTGCCTTCTTTCCAATCCCATTTAGCTCCCAAATATTTATTAAATACATCTTTACGGATAGTATTCATATCAGCTGTTGTCCTTGTCCTTTTACCCTTACTATCATTAAAGTGTAAATCTAAAGCTTTACCCATGTGATTAGTTGTTGGTTTTTTTAAATATTCTTCATGGAATCTGCATCTATAACCAGAATTAATTTTATTCAATGAGAATCTTCCATCTTTTGCTAAATAAAATATTACTGCTCTAACTGAAGAAAGTAAACTTCTGTGTAATCCTGGGTATTCATACCTATGATGCCCCTCATCTTTTAAGTTTTTCAAATAAAGTCCTTTATTACTATTATCTCCAAAACCTGTGCAAGTTCCACACTTACATTTTACTTGATCAAAAGTAAAATTATATTTGGTTGAAAACTCATCAATCGCTTTCAACACATTACCACAAACTTTACCTGTTTCAGGGACTTTCATATAATCTCGTTGAAACTGTTTTATCATTTTTTCGGTACGGTCTGTAAACTCATCTGTTGGTACGTTTCCACCAAACCCAGCTAAACGAATATTAATTTCTCTTATGAGTTCGCTCTTATCTCCTTTTTTAATGCAATATTTTTCACCACAAGATTTTCCTTCTGTTTTTTCTGTAGCCCCAACTTTCACCACCTTATTACTATCATCCACAGGATCAGTACCAAACCCAGAATTATTAACATTTAAGGTTGCTGTTTTTGTGTGCGAGTGGGTTTCCAACACTTCTATATCCACAAAAAGTTCTTGTTCCCAGCCTTCAAAAGTATCATCGCCTTTGCTTTTTGACACCTTTTTTAAATCGATGTCAATATACATACAATCGCTGTTTTTTGGTAGGTCAAATACCTGGTTTATCAACTCATCATCTACCAAATAACCACCGTCGTCTTCCATTAATTTAAAACGAATTTTTTTGCCTTGCAATCCGTTGTAATAAACGTGGACTTTCAAAGTGATGTCGGAGGTTTTGAAGATTTTTACATCGGTAATCTCTTTTTTTACCGATGGTTGTGTTGGTGTGCTTGGCTTTGGCACATTTGGTTTTGGTTTTTTAGGGTCTTGCACTGGTATTTTTTTCTTAACTGGCGGTGCTGGCTCTTCTAGTGCGTTCACATCTATATTGTTGCTTGCACTTTGTAAATTTCTCAAAGATGCTGTTACATAATATTCGTGTAGTTTACCTTCGCCACCATTTGTTTGAAAGGCTTTTGCCATTTTATCAAAACTTGGCATAAGTTTAAAACTTTTTCGAGTTACTTACTTAGGAGCTACAATTAATTTCCATCCTACCCATTCGTGATTTATCATTCTTTTTATTAGATTATCAAAAATTGTTTCTTTATATATTGATCTATTTAATCGATAAAAATATTCGTTTAAATATTTTTGTAAATGATGTTTACTAACGTGAGTTTGTATTGTTCGTAATCCAGATTTTAGTTGTTGAATGATGTTGTTAATTTGTTTGAAATTTACCGTAGGTTGGCTTATTTCTTGTTTTAA
>NZ_MUGT01000174.1 GCF_002217205.1 Flavobacterium branchiophilum NBRC 15030 = ATCC 35035
AACTTAACGACATTGAATTTTAATTATTAAAAAATAGTTTTTATGGCTACATTTTATTTTCTGTCAAATATTGAATTAAAAAAAAATGCCTTTAATCCAACTAATATGAAAAATTGGATAAATCTACCCATACTTCTTAAATTCCTCATCAAGAGAAATCCGGAATGAGAATACTTCTTTTTGTTTTCTTAAAAAGTTTAAAACCGTTTTTTTAAACTTTAAAATATAAATTTTTAAACCTAAAGAAATGCCAATATATCATAAATTAGGAGAAATTCCTCGCAAAAGACATACGCAATTTCGCAAACCAAATGGCGATTTGTATTATGAACAATTGTTTGGAACCGTTGGTTTTGACGGTATGTCCACCAACTCGTATCACGAACAACGACCAACGCAAGTAAAAGAAATCAGAAAACAATACAGCGTTGCTCCAAAAATTGCTAAAGCAAACAACATTCAATCCTATAAATTAAGAGGATTTGAAATAGCACCGCAAGATGATTATCTAGAAAGTAGAAAAATTGTATTGACCAATTCCGATTGTCATATTGTTTTGGCTGCTCCTAGAAAATCAACTACCGATTATTTTTATAAAAACACCGATTCCGACGAGGTTATTTTCATCCATAAAGGAACAGGAAAACTAAGAACCATGCTCGGAAATTTAGATTTCAGTTATGGGGATTATCTTGTTGTGCCTCGTGGTATGATTTATAAAATAGACTTCGACACAGAAGACAATCGTTTGTTTATTGTAGAGTCACACGCTCCAGTTTATACTCCAAAACAATACCGCAATTGGTTTGGGCAATTATTAGAACATGCACCTTTTTGCGAAAGAGACATTCGTCGTCCAGAAGAATTAGAAACCTATAATGAAACTGGAGAATTTGTTATCAAAGTAAAAAAGAAAGACGAAATTTTTGAATTGGTATATGCCTCGCATCCTTTTGATGTTATTGGCTATGATGGTTTCAATTATCCGTATGCTTTTTCTATTCATGATTTTGAACCGATAACAGGTAGAATTCATTTGCCACCGCCTATCCATCAAACTTTTGAAACAAGTGCATTTGTGATTTGTTCATTTGTTCCAAGGCTTTATGATTATCATCCGCTTTCTATTCCTGCGCCATATAATCATAGTAATATTGATGCCGATGAGGTTTTGTATTATGTTGATGGTGATTTTATGAGTAGAAATGATGTGCAACCAGGCAATATTTCGTTGCATCCAGCGGGAATTCCACATGGGCCACACCCAGGAGCTGCAGAACGAAGCATTGGCAAAAAAGAAACCTTAGAATTAGCCGTTATGGTGGATACTTTCAAACCGTTGATGGTTACCGAAGATGCCATGGGAATAGCTGATGAAACGTATTTTCAATCGTGGTTAAAATAATTATGAAATATGTATAAAAAAACATGTAGGTTATTGTTGATATGTTGGATTACAGCTTTAAATGGACAAGAAAAGCCTACAATAATGGAAGAAGTAATAATAAAAGCTAGAAAAAAGACAAATAAAGAAAACAAGGAATTTGAAAAACATGCTCAAAGTATAGAATCATTGTCTGAATATGAATTGAATAGAAACAATCCAAATTTCATTGAGCAAAGTTTAAATACTGTTGCTGGAGTTCAGGTTGATAAACGCACTGCAATTGGTGGGCAACGCATTGTGATAAGAGGGTATGGCAATGATCAGAAATTTAATAATTGGGGAATTAAAATGTATTACAACAATATGCCGCTTACAAATGCTGACGGAATAACAATATTAGACGATATTGATTTTTCGTTTGTACACGCTATCGACGTGGTCAAGGGACCGGCTGCAACACTTTACGGAGGTGGTATTGGAGGAGTAGTTAGATTTTACAGCAAAACTCAAAACGAAAATGGTCATTCTATAGAACAACGGACAGGCTTTGGAACTAATAATTTATTTCAATCCAATTTGATTTTTAATTATAACACGAATCAAACTAAAATGTGTTTAAGTTATAACCATTTAGAAACCAATGGGTATAGACCACATGGTGCAAGCCTAAAAAATTTTATAACATATTTAGGTGATTTCAAAATATCCGATTCAGAAAAAATGAATATATATGCAAGCCATAATTTTTCGTTTGAACAAGTTGCGGGTCAAATTTCGTATTCCGATTATTATCAAGGTATAGATAATGGGAATAGTGCTTATATAAAAAAAAATGCGGGTAACAAATTAAAATCTTTACGATTTGGAATTTCGTATGACAATCAGGTTTCAAAAACAATAAAAAACAGCACCACTTTTTTTTATTATAATTCTGATTTTGAACGTATAGCCGCAGGTGCTTTTGAAATAAGTAAAAACACAAATTATGGCATTAGAAGCCAGTTTACTTTTAAAAAAAATATCAATGAAAAATGGCATTATTCCAATGAATTGGGTACAGAAATTCATGTAACCACATCGCTTATATCTAATTATCGCTTTCTTGGTACTGATGACAACAATCCTTGGTTGGTGTCTGATATTACAAAGGCTTCATATTTTAATTATCAAAACCAGCAAATATCTTTTTTTACCAATAACCGATTAGAATACCAGCCCTTGAAGCTGACATTCATAGTAGGTCTAAGTACCAATAATGTAAAATTTAAAAGAACAGATTTGTTAGCTATTCCAGGTTTAATAAATAATTATAATAAAGATTTGTCATTGACAAAGTCGTTCGGATGGAAATTAAATCCACATTTGGCTTTTCAGAAAAAAATCAAAAATCACATCTTTAATTTAAGTTTGAGTTATGGATATAATGCTCCAACTGCTTCAACTGCATTTATTAGTGGCTTAAATCAAACCAATGATCTATTACAAGCCGAGCAGGCTAAAATGTTTGATTTTAGTATTCACGGATTGTTTTTGGACACCAAATTAGATTATCAATTGGCTTTTTATAACATTCAGATCAAAAACAAACTTACACAACTTTCTGGTGTCAATCCAATTGGTGGTACAGTATATCAATATTGGACTAATACAGGAAACCAAACCAACAAAGGTATAGAATTGAGTATGGGTTATATTTTTGAAACTCAATTTAGTAAAGTGATTCAATCAATTCAACCTTTTTTTAGTTTTAATTATAATGATTTTAAATATAAAAATTTCAACACTAAATTTGGTAATTCCATTGTTGATTACACCAATAAAATAGTTGTAGGTACTCCAGACTATAAATTTTCAATAGGATTTGATTTTAATTTGATTAAAAATTTATACGTCAATACTACTTATAGTCAAATGGGACGTGTATATACTGATTTTGAAAATGCTAATTTGGTTCATGGATTTGAACAATTTAACATGAAAATTGGTTACAAAAAAAATTTTTTTAATAGTAAATGTTTATTGGATTTTTATATTGCTGGAAATAATTTAACAAACAAAATAAATTACAACTTTTTATTTCTAGGAAATAATATTAATGACAATGATGTGGGTAACAATTACCCTACTGGAGTAGCAACAGATGTGAACCCTGGCCCGTCAAAGTCGTATTTTTTTGGAAGTTTAAACCTTAAATATTATTTATAATAACATGAAAAAAGAATTAAAATCAGTCGAGTACGGCTTAGAAAAAATATTTGAAGGAGCACAAGACTTCTTACCTTTATTAGGAACAGATTATGTAGAATTTTATGTTGGAAATGCCAAACAAGCGGCTCATTTCTACAAAACAGCTTTTGGTTTTCAATCGTTAGCTTATGCTGGATTGGAAACTGGAGTAAAAGACCGAGCATCTTATGTATTGAAACAAGACAAAATCCGTTTGGTTTTAACAACTGCACTAAACAGCAATTCTCCAATTGGCGAACATGTAAAAAAACATGGCGATGGTGTAAAAGTAATTGCTCTTTGGGTGGAAGATGCTAGAAAATCGTTTGAAGAAACTACCAAAAGAGGTGCCAAACCTTATTTTGAACCCGTAGTGGAATCGGATGAAAACGGAGAAGTGGTTCGAGCAGGAATTTATGGGGCTTATGGCGAAACTGTTTTTGTTTTTGTAGAAAGAAAAAATTACAACGGCATCTTTTTACCTGGATATAGCGAATGGAAATCAGACTATAATCCTGAACCTGTTGGGCTAAAATTTATTGACCACATGGTAGGAAATACCGGTTGGAACCGAATGAATGAAGCCGTAAAATGGTTTGAAGACGTGATGGGATTTGTGAATTTCTTATCGTTTGACGACAAACAAATTACCACAGAATACTCCGCTTTGATGTCGAAAGTAATGAGCAATGGAAACGGAAGAATAAAATTCCCAATCAACGAACCTGCAAATGGGAAAAAACGTTCACAAATTGAAGAATATTTAGATTTTTATGAAGGCGAAGGCGTGCAACATATTGCAGTGGCAACAGACGATATCATCAAAACAGTGGCAGATATGCGAGCAAGAGGTATTGAATTTTTGAGCACACCTCCACAAGCCTATTATGATGCCATTCCAGAACGATTGAAAGATCACATGACTAAATTTAAAGAAGATATCAACGAGCTTCAAAAACTTGGAATCATGATTGATGCAGATGAAGAAGGGTATTTATTACAAATTTTCACCAAACCGGTAGAAGATAGACCAACGCTTTTCTTTGAAGTGATCCAAAGAATGGGCGCTAGAGGATTTGGAGCAGGAAATTTCAAAGCCTTGTTTGAATCGATTGAAAGAGAACAAGCGTTAAGAGGAACGTTGTAAAATAATATTTATATTAAAATAACTAATTAATAAAATTCTAAAAAAAACACCAAATATATTTATA
>NZ_MUGT01000175.1 GCF_002217205.1 Flavobacterium branchiophilum NBRC 15030 = ATCC 35035
TTGAATCATAATGCTGAATTTTATTTATACCAAATATACATATAAAATAGTCCAATCTACTTGTTCTTTTTTGCTAAAATTATTCAAAAAAAATAGTTCCGTAGCCCAGCTATGCAACGATTTTTTTTGAAAATTTTTTCTAAAAAATAACTACGCATCTTTGGACTATTTTATAAATATATTTGGTATTATTTACTTTAAACATTTAAAATAATCAAAAGGTTCCAAACAATCCAAACATTTGAATAAAGCCTTACAAGCTGTTGAACCAAATTGACTGATTAAAACCGTGTTTTGGGCTGCACATTGTGGGCACTGAACCAGTTTTTGTTGATTCAAAAGTACTGCTTTGTCTGCCTCTTCGGTTAGCGGTGGTGCAATTCCGTATTTTTGTAAGTTGTTTTTACCTTTTTCGGTTATCCAATCTGTTGTCCAGGCAGGTGATAAAATCAATTTAATTTTTGTTTTGATTTGGTGTTTTTCAAATGCTTTTTCAATGTCGGCACTAATAGTATCCATGGCAGGACAGCCACTGTATGTTGGTGTAATATCTATATGTAATATGTCGTTTTCAAAAATTACTTTTCTTACAACTCCTAAATCTATTATTGACAAAACAGGAATTTCTGGATCGTATATTTGACTTAATATTTCAAAATATTGTGGTGCTATATTCATTTTATTTCATTGAAAAAATTCATTTTATAAGGACAAAGTTTACCAATTCATATTGGGATAACTGCGTTGCATGTATTGCATTTCTGTAAGGATATAGCCAAAATGCTCACTATGAATCCCTTTTTTGCCGCCTTTTAGGAAATAGTCTATATTAGGAATTTCTAAAGTAGCCTCAATCAAAATGGCTTTGATTTGATCATAATAAGTGGATTTGAATACATTGGCATCAATGCCAATTCCTGCGGCAATCATTTGACAATCTGCCGCTGTGGCATCAAATAATTCATCTGTATATACCCACAAATCGTTTATAGCTTTTTGCATTCTTATATGGCTTTCTTGTGTACCGTTTCCTAAACGTAACACCCATTCAGACGAAAAAAGGACATGGTATTTTACCTCCTTGAGGCTTTTTTGAGCAATAGCAACCAGTTGTTGATCTTTGCTATATTGTAAATTTTCGAGCAGAAGTTGATGGAAAATATCAAATAAAAACTGACGAGTAATAGTATATGCAAAATCAATATTGGGCTGTTCTACCAAAAGGACATTTTGATAAGCAGTCTCTTGTCTTAAAAAAGCCAATTGGTCTTCGTTTGTGTCTTGATCGGAAAAAGAGGCAGCATATTGATAATAACTTCGAGTTTGTCCAAACAAATCTAAAGCAATATTTGTAAGGGCAATATCTGTTTCTAAACTTGGACCATGACCACAAAGTTCGCCTAATCGCTGCCCTAAAATAAGCGAATTATCAGCAATTCCTAACAGATATGCAATTAAATCTTTCGAGTTATTTACATAA
>NZ_MUGT01000176.1 GCF_002217205.1 Flavobacterium branchiophilum NBRC 15030 = ATCC 35035
CTAAGTAAGTAACTCGATTTTTTTAAATTAAAAAATCAATTTGATAATATTGTCGTTAATCTTTAACCGCTTGTTTTATGTTTTGGCAAAAGCAATTGGTTCAAACAACGAAATATGACATAAAAACAACCGTCTATTAATTTTAAAAAATTTACTTATATGAAAAACATCGGAATTAAAATTGCCCTCTACCTCAACTATTTTGTATTTGCCATTTTGCTCAATAGCGTTGGAATCGTTATACTGAAATCGTTAGAAAATTTTCATATTGCAGAAAAAGAAGCCAGTATATTGGAGGCTTTCAAAGATTTGCCTATAGCTATTGTATCGTTTGTGGTGGCTTCGTTTTTACCAAGAATAGGCTACAAAAAAGCCATGTTAATGGGCTTGGCATTGGTAACAATGGCTTGTTTGTTGATGTATTTTGGCAATAGTTTTGGTAGTGCCAAATTATTATTTGCAATGGTTGGCGTGGCATTTGCACTTATAAAAGTGTCTGTATATTCGGTTATTGGTGCAGTTACCAACGACAAAAAATCACATAATGCCATGATGAGCAGCATCGAGGGGGTTTTTATGTTTGGCATTGCGTTGGCTTATTTTTTGTTTCCTGCCTTTAACACCCCAAACAATCCCGATGCTTGGTTGCGGGTTTATTGGGTTTTGGCGGGTATGACGCTGATTTCATTTGTGTTTTTATTGTTTACACCATTTGAAGAACCAGACATTCAACCCCATCCTATTGCAAAAGATTTTATGGACATGATTGGTTTATTAATCCAAATATTAACCATCATTTTTTTAGCTAGTGCCTTTTTATTTGTGATGATAGAGCAAGGAATTATGAGTTGGCTACCAACATTTAACAAAAAAGTATTGCACTTGCCAGAAAACATCAGCATTATGATGGCTAGTATTTTGGCTATTTCGTTAGGAGTTGGTCGTATTTTGGCTGGTATGGCAACTAAAAAAATCGATTGGATATGGGTTTTGGCCTTTTCTGTAGTTGCGGCTATGTTGCTAGTAGTATTTGTTTTGCCCAAAACGGTCAATTTGCAAGTAACAACTATTAATAGTTTTGCAGACATTCCGCTAATTGCATTTACTTTTCCGTTGGTTGGATTGTTTATTGGTCCCATATATCCGTTGCTCAACTCGGTGATTTTGAGTGCATTGCCCAAAAATTTGCACAGTGCCATGACGGGACTTATTGTTGTATTTTCGGCAATTGGAGGTACATTGGGGTCTCGAATTATTGGATGGCTATTTGAAAAACAAGGGCCAGAACAGGCGTTTTATTTTACCTTGATACCCATGACTTTATTGTTATTTATGGCATTTTTACTTAAAAAAATTACTTCAAAAAATGATTTTCAAACTACACATTAAACAAACTTTAGACCAACTTTTGGCTCAGGAAGACACCGATGGCGATAAAAAAATTACCATTGACGATCGAGGGCCTAAAAAATTTGAAATAACCAACGAATTAGGCCACAAAATAGCCATCGAAGGCACGTATTATTTGTCAAATTTGTTGCAAGAATTGGCATTGGCACAAAAAGCAGGCAACAGTATTTGCGAAATACCATTGGCCTATATTCAGGAAAATCCAGTGGACCGCATCTCTCGAAAAATCAAAACCTTATTTTGGGACGGACTTACCCGAAGCATCGACCGTTTTGGGTTAGAAAAAATATTGGAAGACGAAAAAACAGAGAGTGATTTTCAATATTTATACGTTCCAGAAAAAGACCCATTTGCAATGGCCTATTTTAAGGATTTGGAACAATCCATACCCCGTCTTCAGGTGTTGCCCCTACCCGATGCTATCTCGGACGATTTTTCATTAAGCCTAAATAAAAAACCTGGTTTGTTAGCTTTGGCTCTTCAAGTAGATGACAATCAAAAGGTTACAGGCATTCCTTTTGTAGTACCGGGAGGTCGATTTAACGAAATGTATGGTTGGGACAGTTATTTTATTGCCGTTGGCTTATTAATTGATGGCAAAATAGCCTTGGCAAAAGGTACTGCCGAGCATTTCAAATACCAAATTGATCATTATGGTAAAATATTAAATGCCAATCGAAGTTATTATTTAACCCGCACACAACCTCCATTTTATACCTCGTTGTTGATGGATGTAGTAAATGCCGAAAAAGTAGATTCCCATTGGCTTTTCAAACATTTGCAAACAGCAATAACAGAATATCATTTGGTATGGATGCAATCGGACAAAAGGCTGACAGCTAACGGATTGAACAGGTATAAGGCAGAGGGTGTTGGCTTGCCATTTGAGGTGGAGCCAGGTCATTTTGACGATATTTTAGAACAATTTGCTCAAAAATACAACTTGCCTTTGCGAGAATTTGAGCAGCAATATTTAGAACGAACCATTACCGATGCTGCATTAGATGCCTATTTTATACACGACAGAAGTATGCGAGAAAGTGGCCACGATACCACCAATAGACTCGTTGGCGTGTGTGCAAACCTAAACCCCGTTGCTTTGAACAGTTTGTTGTACAAATATGAAACAGATATTGCGTATTTGATAGCACATCATTTTGAAAACCATTTTCAATACAACGAATCAACCACATACAGCAGTTCATTTTGGACAGAAAAAGCTCAAAATCGCAAGCAAAAAATGAACGAATTGTGCTGGAACGAAGCTAAAGGAATGTATTTTGATTATGATTTTGTGAACAACCAACAGCATCTTTTTGAAGCTGCTACAACTTTTTACCCGCTTTGGGCACAATTGTGTAGTCCTGAACAAGCACAAAAACTGGTTGAAAACGTTTTGCCAAAATTTAAAATGAAAGGCGGTATTGCAGGCAGCACACCAGAAATGCTGTCACAAGTTGCAGACAATGCACCCGTAAGGCAATGGGACTATCCTTATGGATGGGCACCTCATCAAATGTTGATTTGGCAAGGGCTGATGCATTATGGTTATACCGATGTGGCTCAAGAGTTGGTTTATAGATGGTTGTGGCTCATTACCCGAAATGCCGTTGATTATAACGGAACAATACCTGAAAAATATGATTTAGAAATAAGTTCGCATAAAATTTTTGCAGAGTATGGCAATGTGGGCACCGAATTTAGTTACATTACCGAAGAGGGTTTTGGATGGATGAACAGTTCTTACCAATTAGGGCTGCGTTTATTGAGTGAAACACTTCGCTCAAAATTAGCACTACTAACAGATCCAGACGATTTATTTTAAACAAAAAAAAGGCTGTACATCAAATAGGTACAGCCTTTTTTTAATAATAAAGCTAATGAACAGCCCGTCTAAAATTGTATTTTTTCAGTCATTCGAGTAAAAAAAACAGACTTAAATCAGCCTTTTATTAGTCTATTTAGTATTGTAAATTTACTTTCAATTCAAATTCATTGTCTATGGCTTTGTCTCCCAAGCTGTCAAAAAAACTACCTGAACCATATTTGATACCAAATTTTGTTCTGTCAATTTTCAAAGTTGTTGAGGCTCCTTTTGCAGAAGTGGCTAAATCAAAAGTAATGGCGTTTGTAACACCTTTGATAGTCAAATCACCTGTAACGGTATAAACGCCTTTTGCTTTAGCAGCTATTTTTTTGAACACCAATGTAGAAGTTGGAAATTGATCTGTTCCAAAAAAATCGTCGTTTTTCAAATGTCCATTCAATTTTGTTTGGTATTCGCCCGTCAAATCAGTAGCTGTTAATGAGTTCATATCCACCACAAAACTACCTGCAGTTAATTTTTTGTTTTTGAAAGTCAATGAAGCATCCTTAAAATTGATTGTTCCCGAGTGTTGTCCTGTTACTTTTTTTCCAACCCAGTTGATGGTACTTTTAGCAACATTTACCTTTTGCGCTTGAGCTGTAAATGTTCCGATAGCCATAATCATGGCCAATGCAATAGATTTTAAATTTTTCATGTTGTTTGATTTTTAAAATATAAATAATGGATTATTAAAGGGTAATAAATAAATTTTCTTTAGATTTTCTTACTTTTCTATAATGCTGCGTAGCGTCTTCTTCGTGTCTGTAACCAATTGTGGCAACTAATGTAGCATTCAAATGACGGGCCTCTAGACCTAAAATATCGTTGAATTGTACTGGAACAAATCCTTCCATTGGAGTAACGTCAATTTTCAATTCGGCAGCGGCATTCAACAAATTGCCCAAAGCCAAGTAAGTTTGTTTTGCAGTCCAAATATGTCTTTCTTCATCAGAAAGTTTACCAATATTTCCTTTCATCAAATCGGCATACCCTTGAAGTGCTGTAACAGGAATTCCACGTGTTTGACTAACGTTTTCCAAATAAGCGTCAATATAATCGTTATCAACATTGGTATTGTTTGCAAAAACAAATAGATGAGAAGCCTCTGTAATTTGTGATTGTCCCCAAGCGGCAGGCTGTAATTTGGCTCGCAATTCAGGATTTTCAACAATAATAACTTGATAAGGTTGCAAACCATAAGACGAAGCACTTATTTGAATTGCTTCTTTCAAAGTTTCAATATCTTGATCCGATACTTTTTGGGTAGCATCAAATTTTTTGGTGGCATATCGCCAATTCTGATTTTCTAAAAATGTACTCATGTTTGTATAGTTAAATTATAAATTATAAATCTTTTAATCTTTCAATCTTTCAATCTTTCAAT
>NZ_MUGT01000177.1 GCF_002217205.1 Flavobacterium branchiophilum NBRC 15030 = ATCC 35035
TCCGTTTAGGGTTCCGTCCCAACCTTCGTTTTGATTTACAGAGGTAGCACTCAATTGTTTGAGTAGTTTTCCGTTGCGGTCAAAGATATAAATTTTTGTGTTAGGTTGCGATTTTAAACCCGTAATATTCCATGTATCATTAAATCCATCGCCATTTGGAGTAAAAAAGTGCGGATAATCAATGGTTTCCACATCCAATATCGTGTAAGGATCACAACTTTGATTTCCTCCCTCAATGTCCCATACCCAAAGGGTGTGCGAGCCAAGGCTCACGTTTTCAAATTTAGGACTCACCTGTTGTGGCCCATCGTCTAGGCTGTACAAGTAAGTTCCATAACCCGCTACGGTGGCCTCTATAATTTGATTGCTTTCAAAAGCATTGGTTATCGTATAAGCCACCCCAGCTATTGGAGCCGCTGGCCCTGATTGATATACATCAAAACCAACAGAGGTAGTCGTACAGCCCAAAGTACTGTTGCTAATAACTTTGACACTAAATGTTCTTACGGCATCATTCACAGAGATGTCCCCGTTTTCGATGGTATAAGTAGCCCCAGTAGCTCCAGGAATTACCTGTGGCACTGCCGTACCTTCTTTTACATACCACACGTAAGTATAATCGCCCGTTACCTGACTGTCTAGCGTAAGGGGTCTTACTACTTTTTTGGTTAAATAATCCACACAAATGTAGTTGTAGCCATTATTGGTTTGGATGATAGGATTAGGATAACGCTCTATTTTGATGTTGATGGTTGTAAAATCTGTACATTTTGGCAAATAAATATTGTTGGTGTTGGTTACTTTTACATATATCGTGGACAACACAGGGTTTACACCCGCACCACTTGGGGCAGGCGTAACGTAATTTTGAGCCTGAACCAAAGTCAATGCGTTGGTGTCATTGGCCAAGTCGGTAGGGTTTGTAAAATAGGACAATACAAAAGTAGCAGGATCCTGCCCATTGAGTATAAGACCATCAAATTGTGTCAAATCTACTTTGCCAATACCGTCATAAGGATCGCCATAGTTGTCGCAGGTTGCAAAATTTTGAGGCCCAGTGGCTCTGGCTCTGTCTTCTACAATAAGGGTTAGGGTGCCAATTTCGTTGGTACAACCCGTAGCATTATTTACAATTCTTACATAAATGGTTTGGCTGTGTGGCGTAGTGTTGGTAAACAACAACGGCAAAGCATTAGTCCCATTTTGTGCCTCGGTTTGCAAGGCATGAAAGGTAAGGGTAAAGTTAGCGGGCAACTGCGATGTGCCTAATAATAAAGCTATTTTGGGTTGCAAATCAAACTGAGCCAAACCATCGCTGTTGTCGTCACAAATTTTATAAACAGGCAATGTAGCCACAGTTGGTCTTGGGTTTACCGTTAGTGTTTGTTTTACCATCACAAAACAATGTTGCCCTTGGTAATCTGTTCGGGTATTTTCTACACGAATCCACACATCGCCAGCCACGGCGGCGGCTGTTGGGTTCAGGATTTCGTTTACAGGAGGCACGGCTGTTGCCTCTGCATAAGAACGGAAATACCTCAAAATCAAGTTCGGATCGCCATTCATAATATAAGTAGCATTAACCGTCAAATTGAAAACCGACAATGGCACATCCAACGGGTTGTTGGGATCGGTGTAATTGTAAGCACATTGAGTACCAAGGCTAGGAATACCCGTTGTTCTTGGTGTTGGTATTGGCAAGACTCTTATGTCGAGTTTGGTCCAGCTTTTGCATCCAGTAGCATTGTTGGTAACCATCACACCCAGCGTTTGAGCAAATGGTGTGGTGTTGGTATAAGCCGTTGGATTGGCAATAGGTGTTCCCGTTTGTGGGTTGCTGTAACTTGGATAATATGTTACGGTATAGCCCGTCAAACCTTGGGTAATTTCGTTGTTTTTAAGGGTCAAATCAAAGGTATAAAACTGGTCGTTTGGATTGGCATCGGTGTCGCACACACTCAAAGCCGTAGGGATAGTCAAAGCCAAAGGCAAATTGACAATCAAATCAAAACGGGTAATGTTTCTACAATTGGTGCTGTTTCGTTTGATGCTGGCCCAAATGGTTTGCGGGTTGCTTATGTTGTAATAAGCAGCTGCATTTACAATTGGATTGGCTCCCGTTAGGGCATCGGCTTGTGTCAAATGATAAGTAACAGTATAGTTGCTAGCGGCACTGGTTTGCAAGGCTAATAAACCTGCCGTTTGTTGGGTCAAATCAAACAAGGTTAAACCATCTTGGTTGTTGCTATCGGTTTGATCGCATTTTGTCAAGTTGGCAATACTTCCCGAACCAGGCACAATTGGTGCAATATTGACATTCAATTCTATCGTAATGGCTTTTCTGCAACCGTATTGGTTTACGGCACTGGCATAAATAAATTGTACCAAAGCCCCACTGTTTTCATAATGTTGCGGATTGGCAATAGGATAAGACCCCGTTTGGGCATCGCTCAAGGTTTCGTGGTAAGTTATAGTAACGTTTATAGCACCCGCCAAAATATTGGCCGTAAGGGTTGTCAAATCAAAAAAGTATTGTCCATTTTGATTGGTATCGCAAATGGACAAAGGTGTTGTAGGTACAACAGGCATAGGCAACGGATTGACAATCAAATCCATGGTGCTAATATTGGAACAACCTGTAATGACATTGGTTAATTTTATACCCAAGGTTTGCGAATATGCCGATACATTGGTATAACTGCTCCAGTTGGCCGGCAAAATGGCATTGGTATTGGCATTGGCATCTGGCAAACTAGGATAAAAAGTAACATTCATGCCTGTTTGTCCATTCAAAAGGGTGGTAATTTGGCTGGCCAAGTCAAAATTTTCAAATCCCAACGGAGCGTTAGCATCGCAAAGGGTCATTGATGTAAAGCTCGAAGGTACAAGGGGTAATGGTTTTACAATTAATTTAAAATTGCCAATACTAAAACAACCCGTTCCAGGATATTGTATTCTGAAATAAACCGTTTGTTGGTTGGGGCTAGTGGTATTGGTATAAAAGTTAGGTAAAGCATTGGTTTGGTTTTGAGCATCGGCTAGGGAGCTGTAATATTTGATAACCGTTCCAATAAGGCCATTGGCAATTTCAGCATCTTTGGCGTGCATGTCAAAAGTTTCAATCCCATCGTTTGTAGGAGCGGTGTTGTCGCAAAGCACATAATCGGTCAGATTCACATTTGGAATCGGACGCGGATTGACAATCAGTTGCAAGGAGCTTGTAGAGAAACAAGCAGGAGCTAAAGGATCGAATATTCGTACATATATGGTTTGAGAAAAAGGCGTGGTAATGTTGCAATAGGTGTTGGGCAAGGGTTGCTCGCCTGTTTGAGCATCGGTTAGCGTTACGTGGTAAGTAACGGTTAAAGAGGCGTTGTTGTTGGTAATTTGTGGTGTAGCATTGCTTAG
>NZ_MUGT01000178.1 GCF_002217205.1 Flavobacterium branchiophilum NBRC 15030 = ATCC 35035
ATAAAATACCTGCCAACCGAAATGGTGCCTCGCATTCCTGTTTTCAAAAATTCGATTGTAGATGTGCGTTGTTATGACGAAAACGACCGCCAGTTTATCGTAGAAATGCAAATGCTTTGGACGGATTCTTTCAAAAGCCGGGTGGTTTTTAACGCTTCAAAAGCTTATATCAAACAAATTGAGCGAGGCGAAGAGTATAAAAATTTGGAACCCGTTTATTCGTTAAGCATTGTAAATGAAGTATTTGAACCTTTGTTAGACGACTATTTTCATCATTATAAAATAACCCACACCGAACATTCTGATAAAATTATCGAAGGTTTGGAATTTATTTTTATTGAATTGCCAAAATTTAAAAGTAAACAAATAAGAGATAAAAAGTTGAACGTTTTGTGGCTTCGATTTTTATCAGAAATAAAAGACGGACAAGAAGATATTCCCGACGATTTTAAAAACGACCCTTCGATACTAGAAGCTTCGGAATATGCAAAAGAAAGTGCTTATACCAAATCCGAGTTAGAAGCTTATGACCGTTATTGGGATTCTATTTCTAGCGAAAAAACCTTAATTACAGAGGCTTATGATGTGGGGAAAGTAGAAGGAAAGATAGAAGGAAAGATAGAAGGGAAAGTAGAAGGGAA
>NZ_MUGT01000179.1 GCF_002217205.1 Flavobacterium branchiophilum NBRC 15030 = ATCC 35035
CAATAAAAAATACGCTTCACCTATTGGCGTAAAAAATATTAATCTCACTTTATACGTAATGTTATACCAAATATACATATAAAATAGTCCAATCTATTGGTTCTTTTTTACTAAAATGAGTCAAAAAAAATAGTTCTGTAGCCCAGCTATGCAACGATTTTTTTAATTTTTTCTAAAAAATAACTACGCATCTTTGGGCTATTTTATAAATATATTTGATATTACAGAAAGTTCTGTACCGATTTTTTACAAAAAAAAGCTGTTCAATATAATGAACAGCCTTTAATTCTAGTGATATTCTATTAGATTATTCAAAATCTTTGTCTGAAACGCCCTCGTTTATTTTGATTTCAGATACTTTGAAATCAATTTCAAACCCTTGATTCAAAATAACTTCATGTGGAAATTTAACGTTTCCAATAGTTTTATAATCTTTATATTCTTTTGTTATTGTTAATTTTTTGTCCCCTTGTTGAACATCTGTTGCTTCTAAAATTTTCAAACCAGATTTTACATCATAATACAAAGTGGTTTTGCCGTTTTTGATGGCATAAGCATCATTACCATTGATTGTTTCGATACCATCAAGTATTAAATCTGTTTTTTTCAAAAGTAATAATTCTTCAAAAGTAGTTGCACTAGCTTGTTTGTCGGCAAGTTCGGCACCAGTCAAGTCTTTTCTTTGTCCTTGTTGTACAGAATACCCCATTTTGTTGGTAACAACACTTTTACTCATACTCCCCATTCCTTGTATGGACATTTCTGAAAATGAATTTCCTTTAACGTCTTTTTTGCTAACTAAAGTGATAGGAGCAGGAGCTTGTGGTATAGTAGCCGTAGAGGTTGTGTAGATGGTTTTTATTGCCGAAACTGCTTTTGCCCCACCAATGGCATTGATGTAACTGTCTAATACACTGCTTGTTGTAACGCCAGCTGGTGTGGCTTTTTTCATTACAGGTTTCTCTGTTGGATTGCCATATTTATCAAAAAAGAACATTGGTATTTTCAATTTTTCAAGTGCTGGCACAACTTCCGTTCCTTTTCCTACGATAATTATTCGTAAATTGTCTGCCATAAAATAAGTATTGGCTACACGTAATACATCATCGGCTGTAACGGCATTGATACTTTTAATGTAATTTTGGTAAAAATCTTCAGATAGTCCTTGAGTTTTTATACGAAGAGCATAAGAAGCTACTGTTTGTGGTTTTTCAACTTGCATTACAAATTTTCCAATATAGCCAGCTTTTACATTGGCAAGTACCTCTTCAGAAACTTTTTCAGTACGAATTTTTTTAAATTCTTTTAAGATTTCTACAACGGTACTGTCTGTTACAGCATTACGAACTTGTGTTGAAGCTTCAAATTTAGTAATGTTTTTATCTCCTCTAATACTCGATCTTGCTCCATAAGTCCAAGCATGGGCTTCACGAAGATTCATGTTTAAGTAGCTATTAAAATCACCACCCAATATTTGATTGGCAACAATGGTTGCAAAATAATCTGGGTCGCTCATTTTTAGGTTTACTAAATTTACGGCACTCACTTCAGATTGAACAGCATTAGGCATATCTACAAAATTAATTTGAGTATATTGCACGTTCTTTGGGTCGGAGTAGCTTAATGCAGGCGCAGTAGCTTTGGTCCAAGTAGCAAATAATTTTTCTACTACTTTTTGTGTTTCTTTAGTTTTTACATCCCCAACAATAACGAGATAAGCATTTGCAGGAACAAAATAACTTTGATAATTAAGTTTAACATCGTTTAAAGTAATATTAGTTAATGATTTTTCAGTAATATATTCACCTCCAGGATGGTTTTTGCCAAAAGGTAAAGCATCGCCCACACGTTGTGCTACTGCCGACACACTTTTTTCTTGAGATTTTAGACCTTCAATAAATTTTGATTTTTGTTTGTCAAATTCTTCTTGGGAAAAATTTGGGTTCAAAACGGCTTCTGTTAGCAATTCTAAAACCCTCCCACTGTATTTAGATAAAGAACTTGCCGATGCCCCATTGGATCTAAAATTGATATTGGCACCCATAAAATCAATTTCTTCATTGAAAGCGTCTTTGCTGGTTTTAACAGAGCCGTTGCCTAATAAAATTCCAGTTAAATCAGACACCCCTTTTTTGTCGCCTTCGGCATAAGGAGCGCTGTCTAATGTTAAATTAAAAGAAACTCTTGGTAATTTATGATTTTCTACAACAAGTACTTTTAAACCATTTTGTAATTCAAAAGTTACGGGTTTGCCAATTTTTATTGATGGCGGAGTACCTGGCTTTGGTTGTGGTATCATTTGAGCTTGTAAATTGTATGTTAAAAACAAGCTAGATAAAACGATTAGTATTTTTTTCATGATTTCTAATGTTAGTTTTTAGCTTTGTCTTTTGTTGGTAAATAATCTAATATCAAACGTTGGTTGTTGTTTAAATATTTTTTGGCAACCTCACGAATTTCTTCTCTAGTAATCGATTTGTATATACTTAACTCTGTATTAATCAAATTTACATCCTTGAAAAGCATGTAATAGGTAGCCAAATTATCTGCAATTCCTTCTATTGAAGCATTGGCATTTACATAATCATTTTCATATTTGTTTTGAAGTTTTTGCAAATCTTTTTCAGAAATTAATTCTGTTTGTAATTTTACAATCTCTTCATCTACTTCTTTCAAAATATCTTCAGAGGTTTTTGGAGCTTGTGGCAAGCCATACAAAATATAGGTACCATAATCTTCTTGACTGTAATTGAAGGCACCAATTTGAAGGGCTGTTTTATTATTGTCCACAATTTTTTTATACAAGCGTGAACTTTTACCATCACTCAAAATGGTCGAAATCATGTCTAAAACCCTAGCATCACGTGTTTTCATCGAAGGGGTTCTGTAGGCCGCTACTATCATTGGTATTTGAATATTAGCATCCTCAAAACTGGCTTTGATGGTTTGTGTAATTGGTTCTTCAATATAAGTTTTGCGCTCGATTGGCGTTCCTTTAGGAATTTTACTAAAATATTTTTGAATCCATTCTTTAGCTTGTTCAGATTTAAAATCGCCAGCTACTATCAATACGGCATTATTAGGAATATAAAATTTCTTATTAAATGCTTGAAATTCTTCTAATGTTGCAGCGTCTAAATGTTCCATTGCACCAATGGTTGTCCAACGATAGGGATGGTTTTTGAAAACATTTTTCTTTACCTGTGGTATCAATTGTCCATAAGGACTGTTATCATACCGCAATCTTTTCTCTTCTTTAACCACTTCGTTTTGAGTATCTACACCAATTTTATTAATTACAGGGTGCAGCATTCTTTCGGATTCCATCCAAAGTCCCAATTCTAAATTGTTTGAAGGAAAAACTTCGTAATAATAAGTACGGTCTTCTGTAGTATTGGCGTTGTTTACACCACCATTTGCAGTTACAATTTTAAACCATTCGCCACGCTTGATATTTTCTGTACCTTCAAATAATAAGTGTTCAAAAAAATGTGCAAAACCTGTTCGATCTGGTTGTTCGTCTTTTGCCCCAACATGATACATTACCGAGGTAATTACGGTAGGAGCAGAGGGGTCGTTGTGTAGGATAACATGTAGGCCATTGTCCAAATTGTACTCTTCAAAAGCTACTTTTTGGGCTGTTGCTACACTGCCTAACATTAGGGTTGCGCTAAGAGCCATTAGGGTGTTTTTCATATAAATTAATAATGTTTGTAGATATATTTTAATTTGTCATAAAATTACTCAATATGTTACAATTTAAACCTATTTTTTTGTTAAAATTTTTATAATTTTTTTCACCTCTAGTTATGGCTTCCATCCAGGGTTGTAAAAAAGGTATTTGAGCCTTGTTTTCCACGAAATATTGGGCTGAATGATGTCTTTGTAAATGGCTATCCATTCATGAAAAACAATATTGATGGGGCCTTTGTCATCTATTTTATAGGTTAATCCAAAGCGAATTGGTTCATAATTTTCGTCTTCGGCCTGAAAAGTTCCAAAAATTTTATCCCAAATGATTAGGGTCATACCCATGTTTTTGTCGATGTATTTTTCGTTTGAGGCATGATGCACCCGATGGTGCGATGGGGTAACCATAAAATACTCTAAAAACCCCATTTTTTTTATTTTTTGAGTATGAATCAAGGTACCCCAAATTTGATTTGCCGAATAGGCAAACATAATATGCAAAGGACTAAAACCTAATAAAGCCATGGGGATAAAAAAGAGGTATCGATATACGGGTTGAAAAACCGACGAACGAAACCCAGTGGACACATTAAAGTACTCTGAATTGTGGTGCGTAGCATGTATGGCCCAAAAAAATCTTGATTTATGATCCACATAATGTTGAATGTAATACATAAAATCTTGCAAAATAAAACAAGCCACCCAATACATTCCATTTTGTTCCAAATGAAATAATTGATGTGAAAAGAAAAACCCTAAAACCATGAAAGAAAAGGATTTAAAAATCAAATCCAAAATGATATTTAATATACCAAAATAGACATTTGTAGCCGTATCTTTGAAAGTATATAAACGGGCATTTGACTTGTGGCTGATGAACATTTCAAATAAAATAACACCAACAAAAAATGGAATGCTAACGGCATAAAGCGTTTCTTGATTAAGAAATGATGACATGATTATAATTTTTTTTGGACTGCAAAATTACAATAAGCTAAATTAGATTGAAAATTATTTAAGTAAAAAATAACAATTAAATAATTGTTACTTTCAAAAAAATAAGTATCTTTGCAAACTTAAAATTTTATTAAACTAAACATCATTGTTATGTACGCAATCGTAGAGATAGCAGGGCAACAATTTAAAGTAAGCAAAGACTTAAAGGTTTATGTGCATCGTTTGGCTAACGAAGAAGGTTCAAAAGTTACTTTTGACAAAGTTCTTTTATTAGACAACAATGGCGAAATCACTTTAGGCGCCCCAGCTATAGAAGGTGCTTCAGTAGAAGCTAAAGTGTTACAACACTTAAAAGGAGATAAAGTAATCGTTTTCAAAAAGAAAAGAAGAAAAGGTTACAAAAAAAGAAATGGTCATAGACAGTATCTTACTCAAATTGTAATTGAAAACATTACAGCTAGTGGTGCAAAAGCAGCGGCTCCAAAAGCAGCAAAAGCTACTAAAAAAGGTGATGATTTAAAATTAATTGAAGGTATTGGACCAAAAGCTGCTGAGGCATTGGTTTTAGCGGGTATTGATACTTTTGCTAAATTAGCTACCACTTCTGCTGAAGATGTAAAAGCTATTTTGGATGCTTCAACTTCAAAATTATCACATTTAGATCCAACCACTTGGGCACAACAATCTCAATTGGCTGCTGATGGAAAAATGGATGAATTAAAAAAATTACAAGATGAATTAAACGGCGGAAAAGCAGTTTAATTTAAGTATTAACAATCTAAAATCATAACATCATGGCTCACAAGAAAGGTGTCGGTAGTTCCAAGAATGGTAGAGAATCAGAATCGAAACGTTTAGGCGTAAAGATTTTTGGTGGACAAGCTGCAATTGCTGGAAACATCATCGTTAGACAAAGAGGCTCAAAACACAATCCAGGCGAAAACGTTTATATGGGTAAAGATCATACTTTGCACGCTAAAGTTGCTGGAATTGTTAAGTTTCAGAAAAAAAGCGACAACAAATCGTTTGTATCTATACTTCCATTTGAAGCATAATACAAGCGTATGTTTTTCATAAAAAAAGCCAGCATCATTTGATGTTGGCTTTTTTTAGTGCTCAAAAAAAACCGTTTCAATTGATTTTGAAACGGTTTTATATTTTGCTATCTTTTGATTTTAAAAACAATAAAATCAAACTATTTTGAGGATTATTTATTGCAATGTCAAAAAGGTTACAAAGCTAAGGCTTCTTTTATTCTTCGCAAAGCTTCTGTCAATAAGGTTTCGCTTGTTGCGTAAGAAAAACGGATGCAATTCGGATTACCAAAAGCATCGCCTGTTACAGTTGCTACATTTGCCTCGGCTAACAAATACATAGACAAATCATTTGCATCGTTGATTAATGTACCTTTCAATGTTTTACCAAAAAACGAAGACACATCAGGAAATACATAAAATGCCCCTTCTGGAACATTGATTTTTACTCCAGGAATTTCCTTTAGCAAGCCAACAACCAAATCTCTTCGGCTATGAAATGCACGAACCATGTCGTTCAATACTGCTGGGTCTGCATCTACCGCCGTAATAGTGGCACGTTGTGCAATACTGTTGGAGCCACTGGTAACTTGTCCTTGAATTTTCGTACAAGCTTTTGCAATAAATTCTGGAGCTCCAATGTATCCTATTCTCCAACCCGTCATGGCAAAGGCTTTTGCAACCCCATTTACCGTAATGGTTTTGTCAAACATTCCAGGAATAGAGGCAATGCTACAAAATGTACCCGAAAAATTGATGTGCTCATATATTTCGTCTGCTACAACATATATGTTTGGGTAGTTTTCTAATACTTTTGCTAGCGCTGTCAATTCTGCTCTGTTATAAACAGAGCCACTTGGATTACACGGTGAACTAAACCAAATCATTTTTGTTTTTGGTGTTATGGCTGCCGCTAATTGTTCTGGAGTAATTTTAAAATCAGTATCTACAGATGTAGGCACTTCTACAGGTACACCACCCGATAATTTAACTATTTCAAAATAACTTACCCAATATGGAGCTGGCAAAATTACCTCGTCTCCATCGTTTAACATCACTTGTGCAATGTTGTATAAAGATTGTTTGGCTCCCGTAGAAACTACAATTTGCGAAGGTTTGTAATCTAAATCATTGTCTCTTTTAAATTTTCTGCAAATGGCTTCTTTCAATTCTAAATACCCTTCTACTGGCGAATAAGTGCTGTAATTTTCATCAATAGCTTTTTTGGCAGCTTCTTTTATAAAATCAGGTGTATTAAAATCAGGTTCTCCAAGACTCAAACTAATGATGTCTTTGCCTTGTTGCTTTAACTCTCTTGCTAATGCAGCCATTGCCAATGTTTGCGATGTGGCCAAATTGTTGATTCTGTCCGAAAGAATGTTGTTCATTTTTTAATGTAGTTATGATTATTTAAATTGATATTTCTGGTTGTTGTCCTAAAATTTTTAAGTGCCTAAGGTGAGCTACAACAGCACTTCTCATGCTGTGATATTCAAAATAGGGTAAGTTGCATTCTTCTGCTGTTTGTTTTACAAATTCTGCAATTTTTGTATAATGAACATGACAAATGTTTGGATACAAATGGTGTTCTATTTGATGATTTAAACCTCCCGTATAATAATTGAGTATCCAATTTTTTGGAGCAAAATTAGTAGTTGTATAAAGTTGATGAATAGCCCACGTGTTTTCCATCTCGTTGTTTGCATTTGGAACAGGATTTTCTGTTTCTTCAACAACGTGTGCCAATTGAAAAATCAAACTCAATATCATACCAGCAGTATAGTGCATTACAAAAAAACCTAGTAAAACTTTCCACCACACCATATACATCATGGGTATTACAATCCAAAATGAAAAATAAACAATTTTTGAAATTACCAAACCAAGCCACAAATTTCTTGGGTTTGGAGCTTCGCCATAAGACAAATTTCTTTTCAAATAGCCTCCCATTTGTTTAAAATCGGTTGTCAAACACCAGTTGATTGTTAGTAAACCATACAGAAAAACAGAGTAATATTGTTGGTATTTGTGATAATTACTCCATGGTGCTAGTTTCGAAAATCGGATTATTCTTCCAGCATCTAAATCTTCGTCGTGCCCTACAATGTTAGTATATGTATGATGCAAAACGTTGTGTTGCACTTGCCAATTGTAAACATTTCCAGCCAAAATATAAATACTGCCTCCCATTATATTATTGATCCATTTTTTGTCAGAAAAAGAACCATGATTACCATCGTGCATCACATTCATCCCAACGCCTGCCATCCCAACTCCCATTACAACACTCAAAAGTAGCTGTACCCAAAAAGGCATTTCGACAAAATAAAATAAAAAATAAGGTACAAAAAACAACGAAAACATAATAATTGCCTTTAAATGTAACTGCCAATTGCCGGTTTTTTGTAAGTTGTTTTCTTTAAAATAATGATTTACCCTGCTGTTTAAAGTTCTAAAAAATTTCAACTGATCTTGCTTGGCAAATGTTGGTCCTGATGGAGTCATATATTGGAATTAAAAATAATTTGTAAAGATATAATTTATTAATTTTGCAATAAAATAAAAAGTCATAAAAATATCAACAGCTTGTTGTATTTTTGTTAAAAATTAAAATTATGGATGAAATCATCAAACATTTTCCAAATTTGAGTTCCAAGCAAATCGAACAATTTCAAAAATTAGAGGCTTTGTACCAAGATTGGAATGCCAAAATAAATGTAATTTCAAGAAAAGACATCAATGAATTGTACACCAAACACGTGCTACATTCGCTTGCCATTGCCAAAATTCAGCCCTTCGAACCTGGCACATTGATATTAGATGTGGGTACAGGTGGCGGTTTTCCAGGGATTCCGCTAGCCATACTTTTTCCCGAAACCCGTTTTTATCTCATTGATGTCATTCTCAAAAAAATCAATGTTGTAAATGCAGTTGCCCAAGCATTGGAACTACAAAACGTTAAGGCAGAACAAGTTAGAGCCGAACTTGTAAAAGGTGATTTCGATTTTATTGTCAGTAGGGCCGTTACCAATATGCCCGATTTTTATTTATGGATCAAAGATAAAATCAAAAAACAAAACAAACATGTTTTAAAAAATGGCATATTGTATTTAAAAGGAGGCGATTTGACTCAAGAGTTAGCCCCATTTCCAAAAGCTAAAGAATATCCCATTGCCGATTTTTTTGAAAATGAATTTTTTGAAACTAAAAAAGTGGTGCATTTGCCCTTAAAATTTCAAAAATAAGCACACTTACAATCCTATTCAATAACAGTATTATTTTTTCAGAAGCCCATCCAGCTTTCTGTTTCAAGTCCTCACAAAAAAAGGGGTGGTTCTAAGGCAAAAAAAGAGCTTCTTTGGTCGCTTTTTTTTGCCAAGAACCACTCCCTTTTTTTGTTGCGGGCTTTCCACGTCAATCTGGGCTAGAGGCTTCTGTGCAACAAACAAGCCCTGTACTACAACTACTTCAATATCAAGCTATAAGCCTAAAATCACAAATAAAAAAACTAAAAAAAGTTTTCAAATGACGCTTTCAATCAATAGTAATATATTTGAACTAACAAGAGCTTTAGCCTAAAAAAAAACAGTTGCTCCAAACACACAAAATGGCCTTACAATATTTATCCTATACTACCTTCTGCTAGTTTTTTCAAAATAAATCATGTACTTTTGTTTCCATTTTGTATCAAAACCAAACAACGCATTTATAATACCCCAAACGACATGAAATATTATATCGTTATTCCTGCACACAACGAAGCACGCTTTATAGGTCAAACACTAGAGTCGATTGTTCAACAAACTATTTTACCTACAAAAGTAGTAGTAGTAAACGACCATTCAACCGACCAAACGGCAAACATCGTTTTGGAATATGCAAAAAAACATCCTTTCATTTCGCTTACAACCACACAATCACAAGCCATACATTTGCCAGGCAGCAAAGTCATAAGGGCTTTTGAAAAAGGATTGGCTACCCTAGACAATGTGTATGATTTTATAGTAAAACTAGATGCCGATTTAATCTTACCTCCACATTATTTTGAAAGCTTAATTGCTCATTTTCAACAAGATAAATTCGTGGGCATGGTAGGAGGCTTTGCATATATCGAAAAAAACAATCAATGGATTTTAGAAAATCTTACCGACAAAGACCACATCAGAGGAGCCTTTAAAGCCTACCGAAAAGCGTGTTTTGAAGCCATTGGCGGGCTAAAACCCGCTATGGGTTGGGATACAGTTGATGAATTGCTCGCAAAATACAACAACTGGAAAGTCGTTACCGATGCCCATTTGAAGGTAAAACACCTCAAACCCACAGGAGCCAACTACAATCAAACAGCTCGTTTCAAACAAGGAGAAGCTTTTTATACACTAGGTTATGGCTTTTGGATCACGGCAATTGCCTCTGCAAAATTAGCTTTTATGAAACAAAAACCCTTCCTTTTTTTAGATTACATGCGAGGATTTTGGAAGGCCAAGTGGGCCCATATACCATTATTGGTTACTCCAGAACAAGCCCAATTCATTAGAAATTACCGTTGGAAAAAAATAAAAGCCAAACTGTTTTAGCCTATCAAAATACCAAATTGACCTCAAAGTATTTGTATATTTGAAGTTCTAATCCTTTTTGGATACTCTTTTTGATGACAAATGAAGGTGTTTAATAAACCATTTTTACATATACCTATAAGTTTTTTTTAATAAGTCCATTTGCGGCAGTTATTTTTGTATTTTTGTATTCTAAATTCATAAACAAAATTCATGTTTTTATTCAGATATTTATCGCAATTAGGAAAATACTTTTTGATGATTGCGGAAATTTTTAGAAAACCCACCAAATGGTCGGTTATGAAATCCTTGATTTTCAAAGAAATAGACGATTTAATCATCGGGTCGTTAGGAATTGTAGCCTTTATATCGTTTTTTGTTGGCGGTGTGGTTGCCATACAAACCGCTTTGAACCTAACCAATCCTTTGATCCCCAAATACCTCATCGGTTTTGCCACAAGACAATCCATAATATTGGAATTTGCCCCAACATTTATATCCATCATTATGGCCGGAAAAATGGGATCATTTATTACCTCAAGCATTGGTACAATGCGAGTTACCGAACAAATAGATGCCTTGGAAGTTATGGGAGTAAACTCTTTGAATTATTTGGTTTTTCCAAAACTAACAGCCTTGTTGCTTTATCCATTTGTCATTGGAATAGCCATGTTTTTGGGCATTGCAGGTGGTTTTATTGCCAGCGTTTATGGCGGTTTTGGTAGTAGTGCCGATTTTATCGAAGGACTTCAAAAAGAGTTCATTCCATTTCATGTAGCTTATGCTTTTATCAAAACAATCATATTTGCCTTACTATTGGCTACAATACCCTCATTTCATGGCTATTACATGAAAGGCGGTGCCCTCGAGGTTGGTAAAGCCAGTACCGTATCGTTTGTTTGGACATCGGTTACCATTATTTTGATGAATTATATTTTAACACAATTGTTATTGACCTAATGATAGAAGTAAAAAATGTAGAAAAATCCTTTGGCGAATATAAAATTCTAAAAGGTGTTTCAACCGTGTTTGAAACAGGCAAAACCAATTTAATCATTGGGCAAAGTGGTTCAGGAAAAACCGTTTTGCTTAAAAGTTTGCTGGGCATACACACTCCAGAAGTAGGAACAATTGCTTTTGATGGAAGGATTTATTCCGAATTAGACGATGCCGAACGAAGAGCGTTAAGAACCGAAATAGGCATGGTTTTTCAGGGAAGTGCCTTGTTTGACAGCATGACAGTAGAAGAAAACGTAGGCTTTCCCTTAAAAATGTTTACTTCAAATTCGCAATCGGAAATCCAAGACAGGGTCGATTTTGTATTGAAAAGAGTCAATTTAATCAATGCCCACAAAAAATTACCTTCTGAAATTTCGGGCGGCATGCAAAAGAGGGTGGCCATTGCCCGAGCCATCGTAAACAACCCTAAATATTTGTTTTGCGATGAGCCCAATTCTGGACTAGACCCAAACACCTCTATTTTGATAGATAATTTAATTAAAGAAATTACAGAAGAATACGACATCACAACGGTTATCAACACCCACGACATGAACTCGGTGATGGAAATAGGCGAAAATATTTTGTTTCTAAAAAATGGATTAAAAGCTTGGCAAGGCAACAAAGAAGCCATTTTTAAAACAGACAACGAAGCCATAGTAGCGTTTGTGTATTCGTCTAATTTGTTCAAAAAAGTAAGAGAAGCTGTTAGAAAGGGATTGTAATTTGCCCCTTATATGTTTTTTTTATACAAAAATGTTTCATCACTAATGGATGTATAAAAATACAAAAAAAAGCCGAATAGCTCAACTTTTTTGTTTAGCGTTAAATTTTTGAATTGATGATACAAAATGACAATGAATTGATTTTCAAATCGATTTTAAACTCAAATACTAACCAAAATTAGGTAATATATTTAAAAAAAGTAAAAAAGCCGAATGGTAATTTGTTTATTCGGTTTTTTTACTTTTACCCTACATTTATATAAATATATATAATATTTTATTTCTAAAATAACAAAAAAGATAAATCCTAATTAGATGACTAAACACAAAAAAGATAAACACTGAAATCAAAAATATAATCTAAAAATGATACTATCCTAAAAAAGTGTGTAAAGTCTGTTTACAACATAACCAACAAGCAATCAAAAAAAATTTCTTTGGGTATTTTGGAAAATATTACTAAGAAAAAAAAGGGGGGGGTACCCTCCGAAAAAAATGAATTGAAACTAAAGGACTAAAATTCATATCACAATAAATCCATATTGGCTTTTGAGTACAGTTTGACAAAATGACTTTTGGAAACATTTGATAATGATGACATTACTTGCAAACTAAAAAAGCATTTTCCTATTCACCAGGAATTTATTATCATTATGGTTTATTGTAGAATCGGATATCAAGCACCTTTAAAAAATATTTATTTTTTTTTAACTTTTATGATTTTGTTCAAGTTTATCAATTAATATGTCTTTTTGAGAAATTAAACTTTTTAAGAAAGAAATTTGTTCGTCTTTTGCTTGTATTAATTTTTCATATACATCCTTATTATCCTGATAATAATTATCAATTTTTTGTTGAAATACTTTTTCATTATCATGATTATGTTGGTTTAAAACATCCTTATCAAGTCCAAGTAATTCTGTTAATGAAATTTCTAGAATAGAAGAGATTTTATTTAATCTTTCAACTGTTAATTTAGTATCTCCTGTCTCTATTTTTCTATATCCACTTACAGTTATGCCTAATTCATTAGCCATGTTTTCATATGAAAATCCTTTTCTGTTTCTTTCAATAATTATTTTCTTTAATATTTTTTCGAGTATCATATTTTTAATATTTTCTTCAAAAGTAAAAATATTTTCCCAAATAGTAAAATATTTTCCCAAAAAGAAACATTTAACAATTGTTTTTCCTTTTAATTTTGCAATATCAAAAGAGTTCTCGAGAAAAAACCTTTTTTTAAAATTTATTATTAACATGATTGTTGAAAAACATTCATTAAATTTATTAATTATCAAATTATGAAAACATTAAATGTAAGTCTTGAAAAATTAGAGACAAGAGAATTAGCTACTGTGGCTGTAATTGTTGACAAATGCGGAACCACAACAACAAATGGCAATGGAAATACAGTTATAGTGTGCGATATGTGTTGTTGTACATGTTGTTGCTAAAAAATTATTATCTGCCGATATTTATTTATCGGCAGTTTTTTAAACAAAAAATTAAAATTAAAATAATATAAAAACAATAGAATTCTAAACAAAATAATCTCAAAATAATAAATTAGATAAAACATTAAATCTAAATATTTGATAATTTTGATAATCTAAATTTTATTCTTGATTTTTTATATGTATAAATTTGTAAAATGGAAATAATAATTAAAAATTGGAAAATATATAAGAATAATGAGGAACAATATATTCTTTCTTCTAATGGCGACATAACACAGAGATTAGCTGGAGAACATGCTTATTCAATAGCAACAGTTTTGAAAGTAATTCAGAAACATAAATCTTTAAACGTTGCTAAAGCAGAGTTGATGAATGAGTTTGAAGAAATTGTTATAGATAATATTTTTGAATGGTTGGAATATAATAATTTCTACAGTTTAAATAGGAGTAATAGTAGTTATAAAATTAATTTTATTGGCGAATTTTCATACAAAAGCAAAAAACTTGAACAGCTTATTGAAGCATTACCAGAAAACTTAAAGCTAGGGAAAATTATCAATTTGTCAATTGAAAATACAGATTTAACAATTGAAAAAAATTGTTTTAACATACTAGTTGCCCCATTTTGGTTTAATAAAAAAAATATTAATTCCATCTCTCAACAAATGATAAAATCTGGAGAAGATTTTTTATATGTTGAATTTTACAATAATGGGATTTCATTAGGTCCATTAATGAATACATCTAAAGGAACACCTTGTCTAAATTGTGTTAATAAAAGAAAACTTTATAACATTTCAAACCCTAAGGTTATTATTGAAAATTTAATTGATACAAATAATATTGATTTTAATCAAATTGATGTGTTTGAAAATGGGAACGCTAAAATTAATAGCTCTTTAATTATTAACGAACTAAACAAAATATTATTTCAAAAAAGTAAAATGCTCTATAACAAGTCTATCTTTTTTGATTTTCAAAACTATTCTAGTCAATATTTTGTTGTCAATAAAGTTCCTAATTGTGAAGTATGTAATCCTAATGTAACCTACAATCCATTATGAAACCAAAAATTTACGGGAACAGCTCTTTTGTGAATTATCCTTACATGCGTGTTGCAAAAAATATTTTTATGCCCAAAAGGCTTAAAGAGAGAGTTTTTTTTGCAAATAATCTATACACTATTGGTAATAATAAAGAGGACATCACAGGTGGTGGAATTAGTTTTGATGAAAATGAAGCATATCTTTCAGCTATGGGAGAGTTTTCAGAAAGATATTCTACTAGTTTTCAGCTTTATAAAGGACTCATCAAAGGATCATATAATGAGTTGTCTAAAGAATATAGATGCTTTAACCCTCAAGATATTAAATACTTTAGTGAAAAACAATATGAAAGCCCTAATTTTAAATTAAATCGTCTTTCAAATGAAAGAGAAATTCACTGGTCTAAATGTGTTGATTATTTTTCAGAAGAAGAAGTATTATTGCCTTTTTTCATGGTTAATGTTGAAAACATAAAAGAAGATGGAATGTTTCATTACAATACGACTACAGGTTCAGCGAGTCATTCAACTATCGAGAAATCTTTAATTAGTGGTTTTTTAGAATGTGTAGAAAGAGACGCATTTTCTAAATTTTGGTATGGACAAAATTTTCAAGCTTATAGAAAATTTTCCTCAACGTTTATTTTAGAAATGTTTTCAGATGATGAAATCATAGATGAATTGTTTAATAACAATAAAATAAAGTTTTCAATTTATGATATAAGTGAGCATTCGCATTGCCCTACATTTGTCGTTTTTATTTCTTTTATAATTAACGATAGAGTTTATAATTCAGTTGGATCAGCTTCTAGATTTACACAAAAGGAAGCGTTAATAAAAGCTACTATTGAAGCATATCAAGGAATAGAATACACAAAGCTTGTTTGCGAAGAAATAAAATTCCCTGAAAGTATAGAAAACGGAACTGATTTCTCGTTTATGAATTCATTTAGAAAACATTATGCATTCTATAATGTTTTCCCAGAGTTAATAAAAAATTCTCCTCTACTATTGGATGCGTATAACTTTGAATTTAATTATTCTGAAAATTGGATTGATAATTATTCTCATCATATTAAAAAATTCAACAAAGAAGAATTGCTAAAAGCAGGCTTAAACAAAGTTTATTATACCAATCTAACTACTGTTGATGTTAGACAATTAGGTATCGAAGTAACTAAAATTGTAACTCCTCAACTTCACTTACTAACAGGAAATCATTGTTATCCATATTTGGGGTTATTTAATGATAATAAAAATTTATTTACAACTTACCCACATCCATTTCCATAAGGATCATAAATACAATTCATCCTTAAAATATAACAGTTCAGTATATTTAAATTTTAAACTGAAAATTAAAATTTGAATATTTGCATATAAACTAAACATAACTATTATGAAAAATCTTTTTTTATTATCTATTTTATTAATAACAATAAATGGCTGTAATGGACAGAAAACTAATTCCGTTACTAATACTAAAACGACAACTTTAAAGGATAAAAGTCTAGTTAAAAAAACAGAAGAAATAACTACAAAGGAATCAGTATCGAAAGACTCAGTCGTTAATGACGATAGCTCTTATGAGGACGACATTGAGGTCGCTATATCTCAAAGTTTCCAAAAAAGAGACTCGGAAATTCTAGAGACAGCTATTTCTAAAGTTGAAAAAGATTTGAAGATTTCATTGAACTATAAAACATACTGGAAAACTTATTTATACTATAATCTTAGTCTTTTGTATACAGCATTAAAAGATGACGATAAAGCTAGTTTTACAATCGATACTGCTATTGAAACTATTGAAGAAAAAGCCAATTCATCTGAAGATTTTGCTTTACTAGCAGCTTGTAAATCATTTTCATTAAAATTTGCTAATATGACAAAATTAGCCTCTATTTCAGCAGAAGTTGGTGAATTAGCAAATAAATCATTGGAATTAAATCCAAAAAATATGAGGGCTTATTATGTGCTTGCAACTAATAATTTTTATACTCCAAAAATGTTTGGTGGTATGGTTAAAGTTGAAGAATACTCTCTAAAAGCATTAGACTGCCCTTATTCTATTTCTGAAAATTATTATGCTCCTTACTGGTGTAAACCTAAAGTGTATCAAATTTATATTCAATATTTAAACATGGAGAAAAAAGAATCTGAAGCTAAAAAAATTAAAGAAAAAGCTAAAAAAGAATTCCCAAACAGTAATTTTTAAATTAAGATTTATGACACAAGATACTCTTGCAAATTTGCTATCAGAGAATAGGTTAAGTGATATTTCTTTAGAATTTTTAGAATCTATAAAATTCAAACCTTATCATCTAGAGACTTCAGAAAGATTTGAAATAATCTCTTACGTAAATAATTCTCCAAGCATTGTAAAAAAAATATCCAATTCTCAATATCAAGTTGGCTTCTGCAAAAAAATTGATCTTAAACCTTCTAAATTAGAAGAAGATGTAAACACACTATCTCTAAATAACATTAATATAAATAGAAAAAGTACTAGAAAATATAGTTCAGAACCTATTTCATTTCAGGAATTCAGTGATTTCTTAAGACTTTTTTATTGTATTACAGGGGAAGAGGTGTTAAAGCCTCAAGGAGAAGAGATAGTTAGAAAAAGAAGAAATATAGCATCAGGAGGTTCGATGTACCCCGCAGAGATTTTTTTTGTAAATAATAGAATTACTGATATTGAAAAAGGGGTTTATAGATACAATATATATACTTCTCAAATAGAACAACTTAAGGTTTTTTATAATGAAGAAGACATGCAGTTCTTTCTTAAATTATTAATGTATCAGGGAGGTGGTCTAGCCCCCTATA
>NZ_MUGT01000018.1:0-5844 GCF_002217205.1 Flavobacterium branchiophilum NBRC 15030 = ATCC 35035
TTTTATATGTATATTTGGTTTTATAATAATATTGCCATCAAATATTCGTCAATAAATCGATTGTCGCTTTTCAGAAAACCATAATTTTTCAGCATTCCTTCTTTTTGAAAACCTACATTTTCATACAACTGATATGCTTTGTGGTTGTGTGTTGCCACACTCAACTCAATTCGGCTCATGCCATTGGATTTGCAAAACGCAATAATCTCCAGCAGCATTTTTTTTCCCAGACCTTTTCCAGAAAATTCAGGAATTATGCCAACGCCTCCCAAATAAGTAATGTGGGAACAACGATAGGTGAGGGGAATCAATTTGCACATTCCTACGGCAATTTGATTGTCTATAAAAACATACAAAACACCTTCATGAATGAGTTTTTCAAAAATGGGTTTAAAATCCTCAGGAGGCATGATTTCATACAACAAAAAAGGATTTACCTCAGGATGCATGTACAAATTATAAAAAAAATCAAAATTGCTTAGCGATGCTTTTTGTAACATATTTTATTATTTTATTAATCTAAATTAAGTGATTGTAATTGAAAAACGAACTATTGTTATTGGTACAAAAATAGAATTTTACAGCAAAAAAAAACACCCTTTATGGGCGTTTTTTTTTGGGGTTTAATATCTAAATAACAGGGCTTTCACTTCGTCAAATGATTCTTCTATAATGCATACAAAAGGAGCGTCATGAAGTTTTGCTTTTTCATGAAGTTTTGCGTGTTTCAATTTTGTAAAATCTGTATCAGAAATGCCTTTTGGTCTGCCTAAAAACACACTAATTGTTTGGTAAGGTGTTAAACCATGGGTTTCGGAACATTTGATAACTTTAGAAACGTTTTGTTTTTTAGGAGCATTCCATTCCATTTTTGTGGAAACATCGTGTGATTTTGATGTAGAAATATGGGTCAATGTAGCAACAGCAAAATTCGATATCACTTGATGTTCATTTTGGTTTGGCCATGTGTAATGGATCAAATTTTCATCGGTTTTGATGTAATTTACTAAAAATGTTTCACCATTATGTTTTTGTATTTGGTGTGTTTGTGCATATACATTACCAATAAATAATGCACAATAAAAGTAAAAAATATTTTTCATTTTTCGTATATTTATAGGGTTTAGTATTCAATTAAAATTCAAAATATTATGCAAAATACTATGTATTTTATTTAGATTCAAACATTAAAATTATTTAGGAAAAAAACAAGAAATATTCTGTTAAAATTGCAGTTGATACACTTTATCCAAATCTTTTTCGGAAGATAAATTAACTTGCAAGTCTGTAACAAAACCTGAGTTTAGTCCATATACCCATCCGTGTAATGTTAGGTCTTGTCCTTTTCTCCAGGCTGCTTGCACAATTGAAGTTTTGGCCAAATCAAAAACTTGTTCTTTGATATTGATTTCTACAAATTTATTAAATCTTTCTTCTTCATTGACTATAGAGTCTAAATATTGACGATGTAGTCTATATACATCTTTAATATGCCGTATCCAATTGTCTATAATTCCAATAGAACCGTTGCCCAAAGCTGCCTTAATACCACCACAACCGTAATGGCCACACACCAAAACATGTTTGACTTTCAGTACATTTACGGCATAATCCAATACACTTAGCATATTCATATCAGAATGAATTACCATATTGGCAATGTTTCTATGTACAAAAACATCGCCTGGTTTTGCTCCAATAATTTCGTTTGCGGGTACTCGACTATCCGAACAACCAATCCACAAAAGCTGCGGATTTTGGCCTTTTGCTAAATCTTCAAAATAATTGGGATCAGCTTTCAACGAATTTTCAACCCATTCTTTATTTTTATCTAATATTTTTTTATAGTATTCTGTCATTTTGTTTTTTTTATTTTGTTTTTAAATATAATTAAATGGTTTATGGTAAATTTACAATATTTTTTTGAAATAATTCGTATTATTTTATTTTAAATTAAAAATAAATAAATTTTACTCGTAACCATTTATTGTTTTGTTTGTTGTTGTTCAATATCAAATCGTTTTACTTCTTTTTGAACCATTACTTTATTTAATTCGTCATAATGATGTTCTATTGTAACATGATTGTCATGATTATTTTCTAATTGATAAGCTTTTTTGAAATTTCGAAGTTTTACTTTGATATGTAATTCTTTAGATCGTATAGACTTAAACTCTTTAATCAAATCTAAAATATCATGTGCAATATAAATGGTGTCTTTTGCATCAATGATTACTTTTGAATTTTCGGGTATCGATTTTAGTGTTTCCTTGATTGCGGCTTTATTCAAAAATGAAACTTCTTGTGCCAAATCAATATGGATAACATCGCCATCGGCATACTCCTCTTTTCTAAAATTGTAGGCTCTTTTCAAATTGCCTTTCAATACAAAAATAATACTAATGATCATTCCAAGTGCCACTCCTTTTAACAAGTCAGTAAAAACTACTGCTACAAAGGTTGCTATGAAAGGGGCAAATTGGTATTTACCTTTTTCCCAAAAATGGATAAATGTACTTGGTTTTGCCAATTTGTACCCTACTAAAAGTAGTACAGCTGCCAATGTAGCCAAAGGTATTTTATTTAATATGGTAGGAATTGCTAAAACACTTATCAACAATAACACACCATGTATGATAGCAGATAATTTTGATTTGGCTCCCGCAGTACTATTGGCAGACGAACGCACTACTACCGACGTCATGGGCAAACCACCAATGAAGCCACTCAATATATTGCCAATTCCTTGTGCTTTGAGTTCTATATTGGTATCAGTATATCTTTTTTGAACATCCATTCTGTCGGCGGCCTCAATGCACAATAAGGTTTCAATAGAAGCTACAATAGCAATAGTAAGTCCCAAAAGCCAAACGGCGGGATTCATAAATCCTGTTAAATTGGGTTGTACAAATATATTTTTAAAATCATTAATCGAATTTGGAATTGGCAATGCTACTAAATGTTCCGATTTTATGGCCAAGGAACTAGCGGTTTGGATAAATATTTCGTTGATCAATATACCGCAAATAACAGCCACTAAGGCTCCTGGAATAAGCTTCAATTTTTTAAGGAATGGAATTTTGTCCCATGCTATTAAAATAGCCAATGACACGAGTGTAATAATTATGGCTCCCAATTGAACATAATTTAATACATGAAACAATGAATCTAAAGTGTTGCCTCCATCTTTTTGCAAAAATGATTGATCGCCTTCAAAATCATTATCATAACCAAAAGCGTGCGGCAGTTGTTTCAAAATAATAATGACACCAATTCCAGCTAACATTCCTTCAATAACATTTGTAGGAAAATAATTTGAAATGCTTCCTGCTTTGATAAAACCTAATGCCAATTGTAGCAGACCCGCTATCAATACCGCAGTCAAAAATAAATCAAATGCTCCCAAATCGGTTATGCCCTTCAATACAATGGCAGTCAATCCTGCCGCTGGACCGGATACACTAATATGGGATTGACTTAAAAAACCGACTACGATACCGCCAATGATACCCGATAATATTCCTGAAAATAAAGGTGCACCAGAGGCCATTGCTATTCCTAAGCATAATGGTAGTGCTACCAAAAAAACCACCAAACCCGATGCAAAATCAGCATTTAGTGTAGAAAAAAAGTTGTTATTTGTTTTAGACATGTGTTGTTTTAATTTTTTTTGAATAAATAATAACCCATGGAAAGTAATTTCCATGAAAAATTAAAGCAGTAATTTGCTTGTTTGATTATATTTAATTTAAAACAACTCTGGTGGCGGTATGATTATAGCAATATAGATATGCTCATGCTTTGTTTGCGATACTTTTATTTGTGTTTTTTTCTTGGTAAAAGTATGAAATAATAGGGGCAAAAATGGCTCCGAAAATAAGGCTATAAAGGCTTCCTTCTTTACTTGTTCTTCTTCCGATAGATCATCCATATAGGTACAATCCACCGATTTCTTAATTACACTAATTATTGTAGGTGTAATTAAAAAAAACAAGAAAAATATAAGTAATATTTTGGCCATTTTTTTCATATCGCTAAAATACAATTTTGGTAGTGTTTTAAAGCATTTTTTTTGAAATTAACATTTTATTAACATATTTTTTAATTTTTAATCACCTTTCGTTATGTCGTTCTAAAATAGTCAAAATACTTATCTCACTTTGCCTCTATGTGTCTTTACATGAAATAGACCTTTTATATTAAGGATCATTCAATTTTTATAACGTTTTAAAAATGTAGTTTTAAGGGGTCTTCGTTTAGGTTAAATTTTTGTAATCCAATGATATGTTTTTATAATTTACTTTTCGTGTTATCAAAAGGGTTTAATTCATGCTGTTTTTAGCATGTTTTACCCCCAATAATGAATATACATCAATTATTTAAAAAATAAAAAAAATAAATTTTTAGTAAAATAAATAATAAAAATAGGGGGTGTCTTGCTGAAATTGGTGTAATTTTAACAAACTACCCCTTAAAAAATAATGGTATGAATGATTTTTAGTTAAGAATGTCGCAAAAAACAAGATTAAAAAAAATACATTAATCAATAAATCGACTGCCAATTTTCGATTTCATAAAAGTGATTTCAAAATCAAAAAAAAGTCCTATTCAAGCCATTTATTTCACAAAAACTAAATAATTTTGTCCTAAGAAAAATTAAATATATTTATTAAATTCTTACAATTAAAACACAACAAAGTCTAACTAAAAAAAATGCACCATGAAAAAAACACTGTTCTCATTCTTATTTTTGGCCACTACTATTTTTACCAATGCCCAAGATACACCCTTAGAAATTTCTGGTTCGGCCGATATTTATTATAAATATGATTTTTCTAAAACGGCCAACATACCTACAAGCTTTGCAACCGATCAAAATTCAGTTTCCCTAGGCATGTTAGACGTTGTATTGAAAAAGAAAACAGGCAAAACGTCTTTCGTTGGCGAAGTGTCTTTTGGTCCTCGTGGCACAGGCCAATCCATACCAGATGTAGCGGGGCAGTCTTTTCATATTCAAAATTTGTATGCTACGTATGCAGCCTCCGAAAAATGGACGCTAACCGCAGGATATATGGCAACTTATATTGGATACGAAGTCATTTCGCCGCTAACAAATTTCAATTATTCTACCTCTTATTTGTTTACAAACGGCCCTTTTCAAAACGCAGGAATCAAAGCTACCTACACGGTGTCTTCCAAAATTACCCTAATGGGAGGGTTGTTCAACGACCAATGGAATACATACCAAGCAACCCCAAAATTTGGACTAAATGCCTTGGGAGCTCAAATTTCTTGGAATCCAAAAGAAGGATTATTTGCTTACTTCAATGTATTATCAGGCTCTGTTAGTGGCACAATTTTAGACCTAACGGCAGCATACCAAATCAATTCAAAAATCAAATTAGGTTTCAATGCTACCAATTTCAATGGCCCAGACGACCAAACAGGGTATTCAGGTTTTGCAATATACCCAACCTACAACATTACTAAGGCATTTGGATTAGGACTTCGTGCAGAATCTTTTAAAGCAAAAACCAATAGCAATTATGCCGCTGTTGGCAACGGAAGTGTTACGGCATTCACTCTTTCTGGAAATTACAAATCCGGCAGCCTAACTTTTATTCCCGAAATCAGATTAGACAACGCAAACAACCCAAATTTTGTTACCTCAGCCGGAAACCCAACTAAAACAGCCTCTCAACTTACTATGGCACTAGTTTACGGTTTCTAATCCATATCATATATAACAATCTGAAAAACAGCAAAAAACTTTTATTTTGCTGTTTTTTTTTAACCCAAATTACGCATTAGACTTCGACCTGAAATCTAATACCAAATATATTT